>DASQXF010000506.1:0-3736 GCA_035639895.1 Xanthobacteraceae bacterium | reverse complement strand
TTGCGCCGTTCCGGCTTTCATTCTGGTGGAGCCTGCGATCGGCTCTGCGCCGGTATCGAGCCAGATGGCGTGATCGGATTCTTTCAGGATCGGAGTGTCAGGGTTGTTCGCAACGCCGATCGTCAATGCGCCCCGTCGCTTTGCTTCACTGAGGCAGGACACGGTGAACGGCGTGGTGCCACTCGCGGCGACAGCGATGACGACGTCATCGCCGCCGATGTCGTGCTGCTGCGCAAGCCGGGCAGCTTGATCGACCGCGTCCTCCGCGCCTTCCACCGACCGCAGCAGCGCGTTCCTGCCGCCGGCGATGAGCAGCAGCAACCGCTCCTGCGGCCAACTGAACGTCGGAACCAGCTCGGCGCCGTCCTGAACGGCGAGTCGTCCGGACGTCCCGGCGCCGACATAGACCAGCCTGCCGCCCTTTCGCAAACGCTCTGCGGCGGCGAGCGCTGCCTGCAGAAGTGCATTGCGCGCGGCCCTGACCGCAGCCACGGCCGTGAACTGGCCCTCGATCATCGCTTCGGCGATGTCTACCGGCGCCCAAACGTCGATGTCAGAATAGCGCGGGCTCGCGCGTTCAGTATCCATGGATGCAAGCGGAATGCTGACACGCAGAAGAACGCTTGTCGATCCTAATTGGTTCTCGCGCGTTGGGAGCCCGAGGGAGCAATCGGACATGAATGCCCGGGAAGACCTCCTCTTGCTCGGCATAGACGGCGGTGGCAGCCGATGTCGCGCCCGCCTTTGCACGATCTCGGGTGCGGTGCTAAGCGAGGGAACCGCCGGCTCGGCCAATGTTCGGCTTGGAGCGGAGCAAAGCTTTGCCTCGGTGCATGAGGCTGCGGTTCAATGCATGAGCGGTGCCGGACTCTCATCGCGTGATTTCGACAGAGTTGTCGCCTGCTTGGCTTTGGCGGGCACCAGCGAGCCCAGCCAGCTCGAAGCGGCGCGGGCCCGCGAGCATCCCTATCGCAAGACCGTTTTCGTCACCGATGCCGAGGCCGCCTGCATCGGCGCGCATGGCGGACGCAACGGAGGCGTCATCGTGATCGGCACCGGCAGCATCGGCTGGGCCGAGCTGAATGGACGGCAATATAGAATCGGCGGCTGGGGGTGGCCGATCTCGGATGAAGGAAGCGGCGCGTGGCTCGGCTGTGAGGCACTTCGCCGGACGCTTTGGGCCTACGATGGCCGTATTGCGTGGACGCCGCTACTGCGTTCGCTGTTTGCACGATTTCGATCGGATGCGCACGCAATGGTGGCTTGGATGACGGACGCCCTGCCCAAGGATTTCGCAAGCTTCGCACCCGAAATCATCGAGCACGGCTGCGCCAATGACCCGGTTGCGGTCGAGCTGTTGCGGCTTGCTGGCGGGCATATCGACGCACTGGCCCGAGTGCTCGTCAATCTCGGGGTCAATCGTTTGTCACTGGTCGGCGGTCTTGCCGTATCGGTCGAGCCATGGCTGGCGGACGCCACGCGCCATCATCTGGTGTCGCCGCGCGGCGATGCGGTCGACGGTGCGCTGCAAGTGGCTCGCGAGGCGGCAGAATCATTATGCCATAACGTGGCTGGTCCGGGGCATTTCCGGTGACCGAGATCCGCGTCAACATGGAGGCGGACTGGGAAAAGAGTCCCGATGCAGTGCGGGGGCAGCCGGAGGCGCTGCAGGCTGCATTGACGGAGTTCCTGCATCACGTCAGGCGCCACCCGCCGAACTTCGTTATGACGTGCGCGCGCGGAAGCTCTGCGCACGCGGCGACGTTCGGAAAACATTTGCTCGAACGCCATCTGGGCCTTCCGGTCGGCGCGTTTGCGCCCAATGTCGCCACCATCTACAAGCAGCGGCTCAAGCTTACGGGCCAGCTTTTCATCACGGTATCCCAATCCGGAAGAAGCGACGACCTCGTCGAGTCGGTTGAGATGGCCAAGGCCGCCGGTGCACTGACCGCAAGCATCGTCAACGATACCGATAGCCCGCTGGCGAGGTCGTCCGACATCGTGCTCCCGATGGCGGCAGGACCGGAGCTCAGCGTGGCAGCGACAAAGACCTTCGTGACCAGCCTCTCTGCCTGGCTCCATCTTGTTGCGGGGTGGGCCGAGCTCGATCAATTGCGGGCAGCGATCGAGCGACTGCCGGGTCGGCTCGCGGCTGCCATGCGGCTCGATTGGAGCGCGGCCTTGGAGCCGCTATGCGAGGCAACAAGCCTGGTGAGCTTGGGACGCGGCCCCACGCTCGCGATCGCACGAGAGGCCGCCTTGAAGTTGAAGGAGACCTCCAATCTCCATGCCGAAGCCTTCAGCAGCGCCGAATTCCTGCATGGCCCAATCGCGCTGGTCGAGCCCTCCTATCCTGCGCTGGTGTTCGTGCCGACCGACAGTGCCGCGGCGGGGCTGCACGCGCTCGCTGCCGACCTTCGCCGCAAGAACGCCCGCGTATTCATGACCGGCGAGGAACAGGGCTTGCCCGCGCTCACCCCGGATCACCCGGATGCCGATGCGGTATGTCTGATCCAGAGCTTCTACGCACTGGCGATCCGGCTGGCCCAAAGCCGGGGCTTCAACGTGGACCTGCCGCGCCATTTGCAAAAGGTCACGCGGACCAGATGACCGAGTCAGGGCTCTACGCCATCGCGGCGGATCATGTCTTCGATGGCGCGGTCGTGCGCGAGCGCACGGCGGTCGTCATAGACGGGGCTCGCATCCTCGATCTCATGTCGACGCGCGACGTGCCGCGAACGATGCCCATTCGCGCGATGCCGGAAGATGCATGGCTTGCGCCCGGCTTCATCGACCTGCAGGTGAACGGCGGCGGCGATGTGCTGTTCAACGATCAACCGAGCGCACAGGCGGCTCGCACCATTGCGGCGGCGCACCGCGGACGCGGCACCACCAGCCTGCTACCCACGCTCATAAGCGACAACTCGGAGAAAATGCGACTCGCATTGCAGGCGATCAACGCCGCTGTGGGCAGCGAACCAGGGATATTGGGCCTGCACTTGGAGGGACCTTACCTGTCCCCCGAAAAGCCTGGCGTGCACGATCGGGGTCAACTCCGGCACCCCTCGCCGGATGAGCTCGCGATGTTGACCGCGCCGCGCAACGGCGTGCTGCTGGTTACCTTGGCGCCCGAAATCGTGCCGCCGGGTTTCATCGCGCAACTCGTCGCGGCCGGCGTTCGCGTGTCGCTGGGGCATTCCATGGCATCATACCAGCAGACCCGTGCCGCCATGGCCGAGGGGCTTACGGGCTTCACCCATCTCTTCAATGCGATGCGTCCCTTGTCCTCCCGGGAGGCAGGCCCAATCGCGCTGGCACTGGAGTCGCCTGACGCCTGGTATGGGCTCATCGTCGATGGCGTGCACGTCGCCCCCGCCATGCTCCGCCTTGCATTGCGCGGACTCGGGCACCCGATCCTCGTGAGCGATGCGATGCCGCCCGTCGGAGGACATGATTCGAGTTTCACTCTGTACGGAGACACCATTACTGCCCGCGGCGACTATTGCGTGAGGGAGGACGGAACGCTCGCGGGGACGGTTCTGGACATGGCCGCAGCGGTGAAGAATTGCGTTCGCCTGCTCGGAGTTTCGTTACCGGATGCGCTGCGCTTTGCCTCCACACATCCGGCGACCTTTCTTGGTCTCGGGCGGACGCTCGGTCGACTCGCTCCCGGATATCGCGCGGATCTTGTGGCCTTCGACGCAGCCGATATGACGATTCTGGGCACCTGGCTTGC
>DASQXF010000505.1:0-3539 GCA_035639895.1 Xanthobacteraceae bacterium | reverse complement strand
TGGAGCGTAGGTTCCCCGCGGAAGCCACCCTGAATCGAGCTCCGCCCAAGTTATGCACATACGCAGCATTGCTGCGCAGCCGGTCGCCTCGGCTTTTCGTAAGCATCCGGCGAGAACCGCGGATGGCTTGTTCAGGTGTTCAGGCGGCCTTGCCGCAGCATTTCTTGAATTTCTGTCCGGACCCGCAAGGGCACGGGTCGTTGCGGCCGACCTTGCTTGAGGCGTAGTACGGCTGGAGCGGCGGGCCAGCCATTAGCGCCATTGAGATTTGCTTCGGTCCCTTTCCCCGCCAGTAGGCGGCGATCGCGGTGACGCAGGCGGGAATGAACTCGGCCGCCTCCTCCATGATGCGGTCTTCGTCCTCCGGCGGCAGGCCGAGCAGCGACTCGCCGTTCTGGTCGCCGCAGAGCGCCAGGATCGGGATCAGCAACCGACCGTCGCGCTTGGACTTGAGCAGCCGGTCCCACGCGTCCATGCGCAGCATGATCGCCTGCAGGAACCCTTCGGCCCAGTCCGCGGCGATCAGGGTGCCGTCGCGGGCGGCCCAAAAGATCGGGTCGAAGGCGTCGTGATCGAGCTGGCGGAGAATCTCATTGTAGCGGCTCATGATGGCGCCGAGGACGGCCTTGGCCTCGCTTTCGTCGGCAAATTCCGGCGCTTCGCCGCCCCAGACCAGCGGCAGCCATTCGCTTGGCAGCACCAGTTCCGGCCCGATCGCAATCCCGGTGAGAAAGCCATCGAGATCGGACAGCATCATGCTGTTCGGTGGCGAGCGGTCTGACATCAAGAAGCGGTCGAGCGCCTCCAGATCGACTTGGTCGAGAGGAATCGCATGAGGCAGTGCCTGGGCGCGCATGGCGGCCTCGCGAATCGTGCGCAGCATCATGGCATGCGGCTAAGCCGGGGTCAGGCGGCAAGCCTGCGCGATCCACACCATTGCCAGGGCAGCAACTCCTCGATCCGCCTCGCCGGATGATCAGGCAGCCGCGCCAGCACATCGGCGAACCAGGCCTGCGGATCGACGTCGTTGAGCTTGGCGGTGTGGATCAGCGTCAGCATGACCGCGGCGCGCTCGCCGCCGCGATCGGACCCCGCGAACAGCCAAGACTTGCGGCCAAGGGCAATCCCGCGCAGCCCCCGCTCGGCCGCGTTGTTGCTCAGGCAGATGCGCCCGTCGTCGAGGAAGCGCGTGAAGACCTCGATGCGCTTGAGCATGTAATCCATCGCCTTGGCCACTTCGTTGTGGCGCGAGAGCTTGCCCCGCTCCCGTTTCATCCAATCAATGAGATCGTCGACCAGGAGTGCAATATCCCTACGGCGCACGGCCACGCGCTGCTCGGGTGACAAGCCATTGATCGAGCGTTCCAGCATGAAGATGGCGTCCATCTTGCGAACGGCCTCGAAGGCGATCGGTGAGATCGTGGTCGACTTCTGATTGCGCGCCTTCGACCCGATGTCGGCAAGCTCGAACAGTTTGCGTCTCGCGTGAGCCCAGCATCCCGCTTCCGTGATCGCTCCTCCCGGTCGATCCGACTTGTAGACCGTGTTGAATCCGGCATAGGCGTCGGCCTGGAGTATCCCGGAATACCCGGCGAGCTGCCGCTCAGGATGGATGCCGGCTCGATCAGGCGAATAGAAGAACACCGCGGCGGGCGGATCGGCACCGCCGAAGGGGCGATCATCACGCACGTAGGTCCAAATCCGCCCGGTGCGGCAGTGGCCCTTGGCCAGCACCGGCACCGTGGTGTCGTCGCCATGGATTCGCTCGGCGGCGAAGACATGCGCTTTGATCAGCTCGTAGAGCGGCGTCAGCACGGCCGCGCAGGCGCCGACATGATCGGCCATGGTCGAGACCGAGAGCTCGATCCCCTCGCGCGCATAGTGCTCGCTCTGCCGGTTGAGCGGCTGATGGTTGGCGTACTTCTCAATCAGCATCATCGCCAGCAGGCTCGGCCCGGCAAAGCCCCGGGCGATCGCGTGGAAGGGCGCGGGCGGCTGCGTGATCCTCTCGCACGACCGGCAGCTGAACTTCTCCCGCACATGCTCGGTCACGAACCATTGCCGCGGGATGACATCGAGCGTCTCAGTGACATCCTCCCCGATCTTCGAGAGCTTGGTGCCGCCGCAGCATGGGCACGAGGTCGGCGCGGGGTGAACGATGCGCCGGCGCGGCAGATCGGCGGGAAAGTTGCGCCGCGTCGCCTGGCGCCGCGTGAAGCTCTCCACCTGCACCCTCGCCGCCTTGGCCTCTTCCTCCCCCGCAGCCGCGGCGAGCTCCTCGAGCTGCAATTCCAGTTGATCGATCAGTCGCTGACTGCGCTCGGAGTGCGGCCCGAACATCTCGCGCTTCAACTTGGCGATCACCAACTGCAGGTGCTCGATCAGGGCCTGCGCGCCGGAGAGCTTGGCGCGTGCCTCGATCAGTGCCGCCTTCAGCGTATCTACCTCGTCGGGCAGTTGGTCCGATGCCGCCGCCATGAATCAACAGAATCATAAACAAGGTGATTCGTGAATCGCCAACGGGCATCACTCAAGTTTTTACGTTCAGCCCGCCGCCTGTGGACGCCACGTGTGTTGAGGCAAGCGCCAGTCGATTCCTTCGAGAAGATAGCCGAGCTGTGCCGGCGTGATTGTTACCGCTCGTTCCGCGCCGTCGCCAGGAGCGGTTGACGGCCACACGAAACGACCGCGCTCCAGCCGCTTCGCGAACAGACACATGCCCTGGCCGTCATGCCACAAAACCTTGATCAGCCCACCGCGCCGGCCGCGAAAGACGAACAGATGGCCATTGTGCGGATTGCGTTTGAGTATCTCCTGCACGAGCAGGGCGAGACCATCGAACCCCTTGCGCATGTCGGTGTGGCCGCTCGCCAGCCATACTTGCACGCTGCTCGGCACCGGGATCATCGGCGCCGCCCAGCCTTTGCAAGGATCGTAATCATTGCCCTGACTAGCGAACGATCAGTGGGTCCCGTGATTCGTACCCGCGAGCCGTTTGCGAATTCGACCTCGATCGTGCCGCAGGCCGGTATTCCATTCGGCGCCGGTTCCGCCGCAATCCGCAGCGCGGCAAAGTTCGCTGCCGGCTGCGGACGTGCGCAAAGCTGCCGTCGCCATCCATACAATTGGCTTGGGTGAATCCCAGCTTGGCGAGCCACCGCGGACACGCCAGTGTCAGGCTCCAGCGACGCCGCTACGAGCCGCTCCTTCTCCTCAGCCGTCCAGCGGCGGCGACGCTGCACAGAGGTGATGACTTCAATCGCGGTCTTGCTCATGTGACTATTCCTATGAATAGTCACATGACTCATACCCTCAGACGCAGCACAAGATGGCCTTTATCGGAGGGATACGGTGAACTAACAAACGAGGCGTAAGTAGTCACTCCGCGCGCCGCGCGCGGTGGCATCAAGCAGCGCCAAGGAAAGCTCCGCCACGATCCGCAAATCTCTGGAGGTTCAGCGCAGGAATCGGAGATGTTAATCGCTGTAAAAATGTTCGCGTAATTTTTCCAACGCGACTTGCGATAGACGATCAGGATT
>DASQXF010000504.1:0-5058 GCA_035639895.1 Xanthobacteraceae bacterium | reverse complement strand
GATGCCGCTCGGCGACGTTGTCTCGGCGGTCCTCCTTCTTCCTTCCGCCGCGGCGCTGCCTTATTGTGAGTCGATGAGGGGCGCTAATCGCCATGGCGCAAGACATCGACCCATTTAAGCTGTCGTCGCCCCGGATCTTTCTTGTCCGGATGGTGGTGTTCCTGACCTTGTGCGCGCTGGTCGCGGTGGTGCTCTACAAGCAGATCTGGGTTGCCTTTCTCAACAATCCCGGGCTCAACGCGTTGATTATCGGCGTGCTTGCCATCGGGATCGCGCTCGCCTTCCGGCAAGTCATCCGCCTCTTTCCCGAGATCGATTGGGTGAACGGTTTTCGCCTCGCAGACCCCGGCCTCGCGGTCGAACGTCCGCCGGTGTTGCTCGCGCCCATGGCCGTCCTCCTGCGCGACCGCATCGGGCGCATGGCGATTTCGGCACAGATGATGCGGGGGATTCTCGATTCGATCGCCGCCCGCTTGGATGAGGCGCGCGATACCTCGCGTTACATGACCGGCCTGCTCGTGTTCCTCGGCCTTCTGGGTACGTTCTGGGGCCTCATCGAGACCATGGGCTCGGTCGGCAGCGTGATCAGCGGCCTCAAGCCCGGCGGCGACGCGGCCGCCATATTCGAGTCGCTCAAAGAAGGTCTTGCCGCCCCGCTCAGCGGCATCGGCATCTCGTTCTCAGCTTCGCTGTTCGGGCTTGCCGGCTCGCTCGTTCTCGGTTTCCTCGACCTGCAGACCAGCCAAGCGCAGAACCGTTTCTACACCGAACTCGAGGATTGGCTCTCCACAACCGTGCGCGATCTCGGCGTGGGCGGCGATGCAGTGATCGCAGCGCCCGCCGGCGCGGCCTCGGGCGACTTGCGGACGGCCATCGAGCGCCTGCGGGAGGCAATCGGCGACGGCGGCTCGAGCCGCGCCACCACCACCGCCATGGCCAATCTCGCGGAAGCGATCCAGGGGCTGGTGCATCACATGCGCAACGAGCAGCAGATGATCCGCGACTGGGTCGAGTCGCAGGCGCAGCAGCATCGCGAGGTGCGCCGCCTGCTGGAAATTCTCGTGCGCGAAAACGTCAACAAGTAAAACCGAAGGCACAGCTCGAGTAGGATCCAATGGCTCTCGCACGCGCCCGCCGCGACGGCGGCATGAATTACTGGCCGGGATTCGTCGACGCCCTCTCGACGTTCATCCTTGCCGTCATCTTCCTGCTGACAGTGTTCGTGTTCGTGCAGTTTTATCTGACCCAGGAGGTCACCGGCAAGGATACCGCGCTCAACCGCCTCAACGCGCAGATTGCCCAGCTCACCGAGCTTCTGTCGTTGGAGAAGACCGGCAAGCTCAGCCTGGAGGAGCAGCTCAGCCTGCTGCAATCGAGCCTGGCGTCAGCCGAGGGCGAGCGCGACCGCTACAAGGGTCTCTACGACGGAATCGCTGGCGGCGACGCGCAGGGCAAAGCCGCCCAACTCAGCGGTCAACTCGACGCGGAGCGACGGCTCAGCGCTCGCGCGCTGGCGCAGGTCGAGGTGCTCAATCAGCAGATTGCGGCGCTGCGCCGCCAGCTTGGCGCGCTCGAAGCGGCACTCGAAGCCAGCGAGAAAAAGGACAAGGAATCGCAAGGCCGCATTGCCGACCTGGGCCAACGGTTGAACGTAGCGCTCGCGCAACGGGTGCAAGAACTCTCGCGATACCGTTCCGACTTCTTCGGACGACTGCGCGCCATTCTCGGCAATCGCCCCGACATTCGCATCGTCGGCGACCGTTTTGTGTTCCAGTCGGAAGTGTTTTTCGACACGGGGAGGGCCACGCTCGACAAACCTGAGGGGCTGGTGGAGCTGGACGGGCTCGCCATCGCGCTGCTCGAACTGGAAAAGAAAATTCCCGGCGAGATTCCCTGGGTGCTGCGGGTCGACGGCCACACCGACGTGCGACCGATTAATAGCCCGCAATTCAGGAGCAATTGGGAGCTCTCGGTCGCGCGCGCGATTTCGGTCGTGCAATACCTCATCGGCAAGGGCATATCGCCGCAACGACTCGTGGCGGCGGGTTTCGGCGAATTCCAGCCGATCGATTCCGACAAGACCGAGGAGGCCTTTAGCCGCAACCGCCGTATCGAGCTCAAGCTCACGGAGCGGTGAGGTCGAGCGCGTGGCGCAAACGAACAAGCGCATTCCTGCGGACGCGATGGTCCGCCCCCGCTTCACGCTTCGCCCCTATACGCGGGCCGACGAGGCAGCGGCGATCGAATTGTGGCGGCGCACCTGGCAAATCGCCTATCCCCACATCAATTTCAACGAGAGGGTCGACTGGTGGCGCCAGCGTTGGCGCGAGGAGGTCGTCCCGGCGGCAACGATCGCGGTGGCGGAAGCGGACGGGCAAATGCTCGGTTTCATCACCGTCGATCCGAGCACGTTCGATATCGACCAGACGGTGGTCGCGCCGGAAGCATGGGGGCTGGGCGTCGCCGCCGCCCTCATCGCCGAAGCCAAACGCATATCGCCCGCCGGCCTCGACCTGCACGTCAACAAGGACAACGCGCGCGCCATCCGCTTTTATGAAAAGCACGGCTTCGTCGTCTCCGGCGAAGCTCTCAATTGGCGTTCGGGCGCCCCGGTGCACAAAATGAGCTGGCGGCCGTGACGGCACCAACGCGCGGACGCCCGAGAACCCGCGCGAGAGGTCAGACCTGAAATTGCAACCGCGCGAGCCGCGCGTAGAGGCCGTCCGCTGCGACGAGCTTGTCGTGCGTGCCCTCCTCGACGATGCGGCCCGCCTCCATCACCAGAATGCGGTCGCAGGAGAGCACGGTTGCGAGCCGATGCGCGATGACGAGCGTCGTGCGGTCCCGCATCAGCCGCCCGAGCGCGTCCTTCACCAGCGTCTCGCTCTCGGCATCGAGCGCGGACGTCGCCTCGTCGAGCAAGAGGAGCGGTGCCCCGCGCAGGATGGCGCGGGCAATGGCGATACGCTGGCGCTGGCCGCCTGACAGCGTCACCCCGCGCTCGCCAACCGCGGTACCGAATTTTTCCGGCAACAAGCTGATGAATTCGAGCGCATGGGCAAGCTCGGCCGCGCGCTCGACCTCGGCGTCGCTCGCGTCGGGGCGGCCGAAGCGGATGTTGTCGCGGATCGAGGCGGCAAACACGACCGCGTCCTGCGGCACCAGCGCGATGCGCCGCCGCAGCTCAAGCGGATCGACATTGAGGAGCGGTACTGCGTCGAATGTGATCATGCCGGATGACGGATCGTAGAACCGCAGGATGAGATGAAAGATGGTGCTCTTGCCGGCTCCCGAGGGGCCGACGATCGCCACCTTTTCGCCCTGGCGCACGCCAAACGAAAGGCCGTCGAGCGCCGGACTTGTCAGGCGCGCCGGATAACAAAAGCGAACGTCGGCAAAAGCCACTTCCCCGCGCGGCGGCTCCGGCAGCGCGAGCGGCCGCGCGGGCGGCACGATCGCCGGGCACACGTTCAAGATCTCGAACAGCCGCTCGGCCGCGCCCGAGGCTTGCGACAGCTCGCCCCACACCTCCGAAAGCTGGCCGAGCCCTGCGGCCGCCAACACGGCATACAGCACGAACTGTGACAGCCGGCCCGCACTCATGCGCTCGGCGAGCACGTCCTGCGCGCCGACCCACAGCACGACCACGACGCTCGAAAAGACGAGGAAGATCGCAATCGCCGTGAGGATTGCCCGCGCCTTGATCGAACCCCGCGCGGCGCGGAAGGCGCGCTCGACCGCAGCACCGAAACGGCTCCTCGCCAGCGCCTCGTTGGTGAAGGCTTGCAGCACGCGCACCGCCCCGATCAGCTCGGACGCATAGGCGGTGGCATCGGCAAGCGTGTCTTGCGCCCAACGCGAGCGACGCCGCACCGCGCGACCGAAGCCATAGAGCGGCAGCACGATCACGGGAATGGCGGCCAGCACGAAGGCGGAGAGGCGCGGGCTCGTCACCACCATCATGATTGCCGCGCCGATGAACAGGACCGAGTTGCGCAAGGCGACGGACACCGAGGCGCCGACCGCAGCCTTGATCTGGGTGGTGTCGGCGGTGAGCCGCGAGATCAATTCCCCGCTTTTGGCCGCGTCGAAATAGGCGGGCGAGAGCGAAACGACATGCCCGAATACCTCCTCGCGCAGGTCGGCGACGATGCGCTCACCCAGCGTGGTTACGAGATAAAAGCGCGCAGCGCTTGCCAGCGCCAGCACCGCCACGATGGCGATCATGACCGCGAAATAGCTGTCGATGAGGCTTGCGCTCTCGCGCGAGAATCCGAAATCGATCATGCGCCGGACCGCGATCGGTACGATGAGCGTCGTGACCGCGGCAATCAGCAGCGCAGCGAGCGCCGCGATCGCCTGCCAGCGATAGCGCGCGATGTAGGGCATAAGCGACAGCAGCGGCTTGAGCCTTCGATTTTGCTGCCGCTCCGACGCGGCCGCTCGCTGCGGCGCATCGGCCGCCGTTGCGATCTCGCGCGCCGCGTCTCGCTCGACGACGTTCATCCCAATCGGCCATTTGGAGCTTCGGCACGAAAGCGGCCGAGCCGCCGCGACAATGCCCCGGCGGATGCCGGGTGGCAATCGGCCGGCGAAGATCGACGGACGGCAGATGGCAATCAGCGCGCCTGGGCCGCGCCTTGTCTCCCATGCCGGGCTAGGTTATAGAGCCGCGACTTTTCACGGCGCGAAGGCATCGCGCGCAGGATGATCGCTATGAAACCCGATCTGCATCCGGATTATCACACGATCAAGGTGGTGATGACCGACGGCACTGAATTCACGACGCGCAGCACCTGGGGCAAGGAGGGCGATACGCTGCACCTCGACATCGATCCGAAATCACACCCGGCCTGGACCGGCGGTCAGCAGCAGCTGGTCGACCGCGGCGGGCGGCTCTCCCGGTTCCAGAAGAAGTTCGCGGGCATCGGGCTCAAGAAATAGCGCCCGCGCCGCGCGCGCCAAACCCCCGCTTTCGTGTTTGGTCCCGGAGGATTGGGGCTCGGCACGGACGTGGAGGGCGAATGCGGACAGCGCCGCGTTTTCGGTCAGTGCCTC
>DASQXF010000503.1:0-2840 GCA_035639895.1 Xanthobacteraceae bacterium | reverse complement strand
CCCGCGCATGACGGACGGGGCGAACGAGAGAAAAGAAACGCAGGCTGCCGGGAGTGCCATGCGGGAAGTTTGGGTTGCCGGCGGCCTGCTCTGGCTCTCCGGGGTGGCTCTGCGGCTGAGCATCCTGGCGGTGCCGCCGGTGATTGCGCTCATCCAGTCCGATCTGCATCTCTCCGGAACGGAGGTCGGCTTTCTTTCCGGGCTGCCGATGATCCTGTTCGCCATCGCGGCGCTGCCCGGATCGCTCTTCATCGCGCGCTTGGGCGCCCTGCGGACGCTGGTCGCCGGGTTAATCGTCGCGGGCCTCGCCTCCGGACTACGTGGCGCCTTCCTCGATGTGTTCGCGCTCTATGCCGCCACCGTCGTGATGAGCGCGGGCATCGCAATCATGCAACCGGCGCTGCCGCCGCTCGTTGGCCATTGGCTGCCGCAACGCGTGGGCCTCGGCACTGCGCTCTACACAAACGGGTTGCTCGTGGGCGAAACGCTGCCGGTGATGCTGACGATCCCGCTCGTGCTGCCGCTCGTCGATAACTCCTGGCGCTGGTCGCTTGCGGTTTGGGGTCTGCCGCTGGTGCTCATCGCAATCCTGACCGCGGCGCTTGCGCCGGCTGCGAAGGAGCCGGCAGCGATCGCCGTGGCGGCTCGGCACAATTGGTGGCCCGACTGGCGCAATTCGTTGACGTGGCAAATCGGTATCCTGCTCGGCAGCGTCAACGGCGTCTATTTCGCCGCCAACACCTTCCTGCCCGGCCATCTCACCGAGGCGGGGCGGCCAGACTTGATCAGCGCCGCGCTCACCGCGCTCAATTTCGGACAACTTCCCGCATCGTTTATTCTGCTTGCGACGGCGGACAGGTTCGTGCGGCGAGCCTGGCCATTTGTCGTCTGCGGCGTCGTGTTCTTGTTGTGCCTGGCGGGCATGGTCATGACGGCAAGCCTGTGGACCGTCGCCTGGGCCGGCGTGCTCGGGTTCGCCGGCGCCGTGGTGTTCACCCTTGCGCTTACCTTGCCGCCGCTGTTGAGCGCACCTGCGGATGTCGCCCGCGTGTCCGCGGCCGTGTTCACGATCAGCTATACGCAGGCGCTTCTCGTCTCGGTGCTCAGCGGTGCGGCATGGGATCTCGGAGGAACTCCGCGCTTCGCCTTCCTGCCGATGGCGATCAACACATTGCCGCTTTTGTTCCTTTCCCCGTTGATCCGGTTCCGCCGAGCATCGAGCGCGGCAGCCTCATAGGTGACGCGATGTCTGATCGCAAAGGCAAGCTACGGACGGCGGCGAGACGCGTCGGCATGAGCCTTGCGATCGCGGCTTTACTGTTCGTAGTCGCTACGATTGCGACCGCTCGCTGGGGCGACCGAAACCTATGGCCGCCCGGGCCGGATGCGTCGACGACCGAGGTCTTTGTCGTGAGCCACGGCTATCATGCCGGAATCATCCTTCCCCGGACGGCACTGGTGGACCAAGCGAGCCGGCGCGGTTTAAGTGCGCTCGGTTATATCGCGATGCGCTTTGCGGACTTCGACCGGCTCGAAATCGGCTGGGGCGATGAGGGCTTCTACCGCGCGGTCCCGACGGCCGAGTCGCTGACCTTGGCACTGGCAATGCGCGCGCTGTTTCGGCCCGGCAATCCTTCGGTCCTGCACGTCGTCGGCGTCAACGGCGATCCGCGCGCGATGTTCGCCAATTCCGATCTCGTGCCGGTCGATGTCGGCGGCGCGGGCTTTGCGCGCCTGGCGGACATGCTTGACGCGAGCTTCGCCCGCGGCCAAGGCGGCTTGGTGCCGGAGGAACTCGGGCCTGGACTCTATGGGCTGAGCCTGTTCTTTCGCGCCAACGGCACGTTTCATCTGTTTCACCTCTGCAATCATTGGATCGCCGATCTGCTCGATGCCGCCGGCGTCCCGACCGCTCCCCTGCTCGCAACCTTGCCGTCCGGCCTGCTGCTCGATCTCAAATGGCGCTCGGGCCTGGTTCGGTTGCCAATCGATGGAACAGCCTGATGTCCGATCTCAAGCTTACGCTCGCCTGCTGGGACTACGACCGCACGCGGCCGCTGATCGATGGGCGTGTGAAGCCCGAGGGCATTGACCTCGATATCGAGATTCTGCGCCCGCGGCAGGCATTTCAGCGCATGCTCGACAAAAAGGAATTCGACGTCTCCGAACTTTCGCTTGCGTCCTACACGGCGCTCAAAGGCCGCGGCGGTTGCCCTTTCGTAGCGGTGCCGGTCGCGCTCTCAAAGATGTTCCGGCATTCCTGCATCTACGTGCGCGCCGGCGCGGGCATCACCACGCCGCAGGATTTGAAGGGCAAACGCGTCGGCACGTCGCAATGGAGCTCGACCGGCCTCGTCTTCATGCGCGGCATGTTGCAGCACGACTACGGCGTCTATCCGCAGGACATGCACTGGTTCATGGGCGGGCTCAACACCTTCGTCGAGCCGCCCCTCATCCCACTCGATCTTCCAAGCGACATCAGGCTCGATTTTCTCTCCGGCACGCGGACGCTCGAGCAGCTGTTCGCGGCGGGTGAGCTCGACGCCCTGCTATCGCTTTACATCCCGCAGCTGTTTCTCGAAGGCTCACCGAGCATCGGGCGGCTGTTTGCGAACTACAAGGAGATCGAACGGGATTATTACCGCCGCACGCGCATCCTGCCGATCATGCATACGGTGGTGCTGCGCGAGGACATCTACCGCGCGCATCCGTGGGCCGCGCGCAGCATCTACCGGGCGTTCGTGGAAGCGCGCGACCTCGCGGTCGGCGGCCTCTACGACACCGATGCGCTGCGCGTCGCGTTGCCGTGGCTGATCGATCACGTCGAAGAGGCACGGCGC
>DASQXF010000502.1:0-3279 GCA_035639895.1 Xanthobacteraceae bacterium | reverse complement strand
CTCGGCTACGCCGATTATCGAGGGCCGCTCAAAGGACTTTACCATTGCGGATCGGGCGCTCACCCGGGCGGCGGCGTGACCGGCGCTCCCGGGCACAACGCCGCTCGGGCGATCCTCGCCGACCGGCGCCGGCGCTTCTGGTCTCGCCGCTGATTCATGCTGCAGAACGCTGCACAGAACCTTGTGCTATACAGAATTTAGTTCTGTTTGAGCGGAATAAGCATGGCCGATCTTCTCGCAGGCACGCGGGTGCTCGATTTGACCAACGTGCTCGCCGGGCCGTTCTGCTGCTACCAGCTGGCACAGCTCGGCGCCGAAGTCATCAAAGTCGAGGTGCCGGGGTCCGGCGACCTGGCGCGCCAGCTCGGCGCCGATCCCGAACTGAATCACCGCGGCATGGGTGCGTCCTTCCTGGCGCAAAACGCTGGAAAGCGTTCCATCACCCTCAATTTGAAATCGGCCAAAGGCCGTGACGCATTCGCTCGGCTCCTCGCCACGGCCGACGTCGTCGTCGAAAATTTTCGTCCCGGCGTGATGGAGCGGCTGGGGCTTGGCTACGCCGCGCTCAAATCCATCAAGCAGGACCTCATCTACTGCGCGATCTCAGGCTTCGGCCAGGACGGACCGCTCAAGTTCAATCCCGCCTACGACCAGATCATCCAGGGACTGTGCGGGGTCATGAGCGTCACCGGAGATGCGCAATCGGCGCCTTTGCGGGTCGGCTACCCGGTTGCCGATACCATGGGCGGCATGACCGCCGCTTTTGCCATTGCCGCGGCGCTCGTTCGGCGCGGGCGCACGGGGGAGGGCGAGTTCATCGATGTGTCCATGCTGGAAGCCTCCCTCGTGGCCATGGGCTGGGCAGTCTCGAATTGGCTTGTCGCCGGCGTGAAGCCGCAGCCCATGGGGAACGAAAACATGACCGCCAGTCCGTCGGGCACGTTCCGAACCGGGGACGGGCTGTTGAACATCGCCGCCAACAAGCAGGAGCAGTTCGAGACCCTGTGCCGGTTGATCGACCGCGAGGAACTCATCGCCGATCCGCGCTTTTCCGGCCGGGAGGACCGCAAGCGCCGCCGTTTCGAATTGAAGGCCGAGCTCGAGCGCGCGCTTGCGGCGCGGTCGGCACAGGAATGGTCCGCACTCCTCAACAAGAACGGCGTCCCCGCCGGCGAGGTCCTCGACGTGCCGGCCGTGCTCGAGCATGCGCAGGTTCTCGAGCGAGAACTGCTCAAGACCTTCGAATCCGTGCCGAACGTCGATCGTCCGGTGCGCGTCGTGCGATCGGGCTTCCGCCTGGCGAGCGGCGATCCACAACCGGGATCGCCGCCGCCCACGCTCGGTGCCGATACCGGCGATCTCCTCGGCGAACTCGGCTTTTCCAAGCGCGAGATCGATGAGCTCGCGCGCGAGGGTGCGATATGAGCAGCAGCACATCTGCCCCCGGCGACACGCCGGAGAATTGGTGGTCGACGTCGATCATCGAGATGAAGCCGGGGATGATCCGCTACCGCGGCTACGCGGTGGAGGAGCTAATCGGCCGCGTCGGCTTTGCCGACATGGTTTATCTCATGACGCGCGGCGAGCTTCCCCATCCGGCTTGCGCCAAGCTGCTCGAAGCGGCGCTGGTGGCGGCGGTGGACCACGGCCCGCAGGCGCCATCGATCGCAGCCGCGCGAATGGCGATCACCTGCGGGGTCGGTATCAACAATGCCATGGCCTCGGCGATCAATATGCTCGGCGACGTGCATGGCGGAGCCGGCGAGCAATGCGTGACGCTTTATAATGCGATCGCCGCGCGCACAGGCGGCGATCCGAGCAGCGAGGCGCAATTGGCGCAAGCCGCAAGGGCGGAAATGAAGGCGCTCCTCGAAACGGGTATCCGGTACGTTCCCGGCTTCGGGCATCGCTTTCACCCTCGCGACCCGCGTGCGCCGCGGTTGCTCGCCCTGGTGGATGATGCTGCTGGCGCTGGCGCGGTGAGCGGACGCTTTGCTGCGATCGGCCGGGCGGTGGAGGCCGAACTCGCGGCGCAGAAGGGACGGCCGGTACCGATGAACATCGACGGCGCTACTGGAGTCATTTTCGCGGAACTCGGTTTTCCGCCACCGCTTTGCCGCGGCCTGTTCGTGCTGTCTCGATCGGTCGGCGCCTTGGCCCACGCGTTCGAAGAAATGCAATCGGGCAAACGCAACAAGGGACCAATCCCGCGCCACCTGATTTGGACCTATACTGGTCCGCCTGCGCGGACGCTCGGTAGGACATAGCGGCTCGACTCCAACCGGTTCTCCTGCTTTCGTGACGCGCGGGAGCTACGCGCCCAAAAGCGCGACCAAGCATTCCCCTGGGAAAGGAAACGCCATGCTCACTCGACGTGCTCTGGTGCGTAGCGCCGCGCTCCTGCCTGCCGCCTTGCCGCTGTCGCTCTCAGCCATCGATTCCGCTCAGGCGCAGTCGATTGATCTTCTCAAGCTGTTCGTTCCTGCAGCACCCGGCGGCGGTTGGGATCAAACCGCGCGCACGATCGAGCAGGTCCTGCGCGCAACCGGCGCCGTCAAGGGCGTGCAGATCACCAACGTGGGAGGCGCAGGCGGCGCCGTCGGGCTGCCGCAATTCCTGAACCAATGGAAGGGGCAGGGCAACGCGCTCATGGTGGCGGGCATGGTGATGGTCGGCGCGATCATCGCCAACAAGAGCCCGGTCCGACTCGCGCAGGCGACCCTGATCGCGCGCCTTACCGGAGAATTTCTGGCATTGGTCGTTCCGGCGCAATCGCCCTTCAGAAGCGCGAAGGACTTCGCGGCTGCGCTCAAAGCCGATCCCGCGAAGGTTCCCGTCGCCGGCGGCTCGGCCGGCGGCTCCGACCACATCCTCCTCGGCATGATCGCCAAGGCGCTTGGCGTTGCCCCTAGCAAGGTGGGCTATGTGGCCTTTGCCGGCGGCGGGCCGGCGACCGCCGCACTGCTAGGCAGTCAGGTCGCGGCCGGGATTTCGGGCTATGGCGAATTCGCGGAGCAAGTGAAAGCGAACAAGCTGCGCGTGCTCGCCATATCCGCGGACAAGCGCCAGCAAGACATCGCGGCGCCCACGCTGAAAGAGGAAGGCATCGATGTGGAGCTGTTCAACTGGCGCGGCGTATTCGCTCCTCCGGGCGTCAGCGATGCACAACGCAAGGCGATGATCACGCTGATGGAGAGGATGACGGCAACGCCGCACTGGGCCGAGGCCTGCAAGATGCGGGAATGGACGCCAATCACGCTGCTCGGCGAGGATTACAAA
>DASQXF010000501.1:0-2260 GCA_035639895.1 Xanthobacteraceae bacterium | reverse complement strand
CTGGAACTGACTCGCCGCCCTTCGCGTTCTTGTCCAGATCTCCGCCTCAGCGAGGGGCTTCATGCTGGCAGCCCAACTTATTCTCGCCGCTGGCATTTTCGTCGGCTGCGGAGCGGTGGGAGCTGCCGCATCGCCGCTCATCCCCATGCGCTCCGACGCTTTGCTGGGTTCGGATACTGGCATCGAGACAGTTCGCTGGCGTCACCGGCACCGTTCTTTTTGGAGCAGGCGCGGCGACAGCACCGTCGGTCGCGGCGATGCTGACGGCTCGAACTCAGCCGGTCCGACGCGCAGCCTGATTGGTGCGGTCCCTTCCGACCGCTCCGAAATTTTCCGGGTCGATCCTCCGCGCCGCCGCGGATGGGTCGATCCGCCGCCTTCGCGCTAGGGCGCTCGGCGATGAGCACGGCACCTCAGTTCGGGTCGGACTCTCGGCACCTTCGAAGCCGCTGGTGGCCGGCAGGCGCACCGCGCCTGCGGCGCATTCATGTCATCCTCGCCGCGCTCGCTTGCATCGTCATCCTTCCAGTGGCGTATGTCGCCTACTGCATGGCCACTTTGCCGGAGAACGGCGGCTTGGTGATCGAACCAACGCCGAGCGCGCTGATCGTCGAGGCGCCCGACGGCCAAGTCTTCGCCACGCGCGGCGTCTTCAAGGGCGACAAGCTCGCTCCGCAAGACATCCCCGCCAACCTGTCGCGCGCCATCATCGCCATCGAGGACCGTCACTTTTACGAGCATGGCGGGTTCTATCTGCCCTCCATGCTGCGGGCGGCAATTCGCAACATTGTTTTCGGAAGCGTGCGCGAAGGCGGGAGCACGATCACGCAGCAGCTCGCGCGCATGACCTATCTCTCGCCCGAGCGTACCATCAAGCGCAAGATCCAGGAAGCGATCCTGGCGATGTGGATGGAGCGCACGCTCGGCAAGGAGGAAATTCTCAGCCGCTACCTCAACACCGCCTATTTCGGCGCCGGCGTTTATGGCGTGGACGCCGCCGCCAAACGCTACTTCGGCAAGACCGCGAAAGAATTGTCGCTCAGCGAATCGGCGATGCTCGCAGGCCTCGTGCGCGCGCCTTCCGCGCTTGCTCCCACCCGCCATCTCGAAGAAGCACGGCAGCGGGCGGCGCTGGTACTCAATGCGATGGTCAAGACCGGCGCGATTTCCCGAGAGCAGGCGGAAGCCGCGCGCCGACAGCCCACCGTGTTGCGCGTGCCGCCCGACAATCCGCCGGGAACGAACTATTTCGTGGATATGCTCGGTGGCGACGTGAAGCGTCTCCTTGGCTCGGCGCCTCCGGATGTGACGGTGCGCTCTACCCTCGATCTCGATCTGCAAAACATTGCCGAAAACGTCATTGCGCGTCGGCTCAAGGCGGAAGGACGTGCCAAGAAGGTCGGGCAAGCCGCCCTCGTCGCGCTCGCACCGGACGGCGCCATTCTCGCGATGGTGGGAGGCCGCGATTACAACGAAAGCCAGTTCAACCGGGCGACCCAGGCCAAGCGGCAGCCCGGCTCGCTGTTCAAGGTATTCGTCTATCTCACCGCCTTCCAAAAAGGGCTCGACCCGCAGATGACCGCGGTCGACCGGCCGGTGCAGATCGGCAAATGGGAGCCGGAGAACTATGGCGGCCGCTTCCGCGGCGTCGTGACCCTGCGTAGCGCCTTCGCCAGCTCGATCAACTCGGTGGCGGTTCAGCTTGCCGACGCCGTCGGAATCAAATCCGTCATCGACACGGCGCGCAAGCTCGGCGTGCAGTCGGAGCTGCCTGCGGTGCCCAGCCTGGCGCTCGGAGCCGGCGAAGTCACCCTGCTCGAGATGACGCGCGCCTTTGCCGCCATCGCGGCCGACGCGGAAAGCGTCGAGCCGTACGCGGTCCGCGCCATTCGCAACGGCGATCGCGCTCTCTATTCGCGGCAAAAAACCCAGCTCCAGCCGGCCGGCAACCCGGCCGCGCGCGCGGCCATGCACGACGTTCTCGCCAGCGTCGTTCGCGAGGGCACGGCGCGCGGGGCAAGGATCAACGTCCCGGCGGAGGGCAAGACGGGCACCAGCCAGAACCATAAGGACGCATGGTTCATCGGATTCACGGACGACATCGTCGTCGGCGTATGGGTCGGCAACGACGACAACAGCCCCACGAGAGGCGTCACCGGCGGCGATCTCCCGGCGCGCATCTGGAACGAATTCGTCAGCCAATCCGCCCCGGTTCGCGCGAAGCTCGCGCGCGCTTCCTCGCGCGCCACCGCGCTCACCG
>DASQXF010000500.1:0-2888 GCA_035639895.1 Xanthobacteraceae bacterium | reverse complement strand
CCGGTGCACTGCAAGTCGATCGGTGCGCAGGAGATACGGGCGCTGCTGACGGCGCGCAAGCTCGTGCAGTCGAAACTTCAGGACCTGGAGAACAGCCTGCGCGGGATCTTGCGCGGTTTCGGCTTGAAGGTCGGCAAAACGACGCCGCGCAGCTTTGCCGACCGCATCCAGGAGCTCGTGGCTGGCCACCCGAACCTGCAGACGATCGGGCGGGCGCTGCTTTCCGTGCGCGCCGTTATGCTGCGCGAGCTCGCTGCTTTGGAGAAGCGGGTGCGGTGCATGGCGCGCGCGGATGCAAAGGCCAGGCTGTTGATGTCGACGCCGGCGGTGGGGCCGATCGTGGCGCTGACCTATGCATCTGCCATCGACGATCCGGCACGGTTCAAATCGTCGAAACAAGCCGGTGCCCATTTCGGGCTCACGCCGAAGCGGTATCAGTCCGGCACGATCGATCGCACAGGCCGCATCAGCAAGATCGGGGACGGCGCGGTGCGCACCGCGCTCTATCAGGCTGCCCACATCATGCTGACCAAGCCGGTCAAGGGCTGCGCGGAGCTCAAGAGCTGGGCGATGCGGATCGCTAAGCGAGCCGGCTACCGCAAGGCGAAGGTGGCGCTCGCGCGCAAACTCGCGGTGATCATGCATCGCATGCTCGCCGATGCGGCAACGTTTAACCCTACCGCTAAGGTCAAGACCATGGCCGTAGCTGCCTAACAAGGAGAGCTCAAAAGTTTTCGGACGGGCTACGACACCAGCCTTCCGAAGCGAAGTCCCTTCGCCGGGACGATGGATCAGGTCAGGCCGCCATCCGGGATGTGGCATTCGACCACGCAAACCGTAGATTGGCCGACCGTCCTCAGCGAACCCCATCAGGTGGCGGCCGCGCGCCGACCCCGTACAGAAGCAAGTCCCCGGCGAGTGGATGACGCGAAAAGGGATTGACTCGTCGAGGCCCGTTACAGAAGCCCGGATGAGCGAAGCGAAATCCGGGATCACACAACTCAATCGCCGATCCAACGGCTCATGCCCGGGGCACGCCGGCGATTTCCAACCCATCGGCGAGGCGAGACATGAAAGCTGGAGTAAACGGCCATGCCTGCCTCGCCTTCGAGCCTGTGAGATCGGGCTCCTTCCGCATCAACCTGCGGCCCATCCGGCGCGCTTCGGCACGCGCCCCCAAAAGTCCGACTGCCGCCACCGCGACTCGCTCGGCCCAATAGGCTCCCGGGCATCCCGTCACCCCGCTCTTCACCCAGAGCGCCGCCCGGTCATAGCGCTCGGCGGCGAAGTGCGCGCAACCCATGCCGATGAAGCTGATGTGCCGCAGCGGTTCGAACGGCATGAGATGCAGCGCGGTCCCGAGCTCGCGGATCGCCCCGTCGCTGTCGCCGAAATAAGCCGACATCCATCCGCGGCGGATCCATCCGTAGGCCAGCCACGGATCGAGCGCCAACGCTCGTTCGAGGCGCCGGTCGGCTTCTTCGAGCCGATGCACCAGGACGAGCGCGCCGCTGCTCAGCGTCAAGGTCAAAGCGTCCTGGGCCCCGAGAACGGCCGCCTCCTCGGCGAGGCTCAAGGCCTGCTGGCGGTCGACTTGCGGAGTCGAGCCGAAGCCGTGCGCGGCGCGCTGTCCCCAGCACCAGGCGGCGACTGCCTTCGGCAGTCCGTAGATCGGAGCCAGTTCTTGCGGACGCTCGAGCTCCTCGAGCGCCGCGTTACAACTTTTCGCGGCGAGGCCGAAAGCAAGCGGCAAGGCGGCGAGCGTCAAACGGATCGCCTCATCGAGGTCCGGATCGCAGCCGCTTGTCGACAAATTCGTGCTGCGCTGAAGCGTCGCCGACGGAAGCTCGCCGAACAACATTCGATACTGCCCGGCGAAGCGGCCCAACTGGCTGAAGCCATTTGCAAGTGCGACGTCTGTCACGCTGGTCGGCGCACGCGCGTGCAACAATTCCTGGCGCGCGCGCGAGAGCCGCATTCGCCGCACCCAACCGAGCGGTGTCGTGCCCAGGAACATCTTGAAGTGCGCCTCGAGCGTTCGCGGGCGCACGCCGGCGATTTGAGCGAGCAGATCGAGTTGGACTGGTTCGGACAAGTGGCTGCGAAGCCAGCTCAGCGCACGCGTCAAGTCCGCTGGCAATCCCGGCGGTGCATCGGAAAACTCTGCCGGGCCGCGAGAGCGCTCCGAGTTCCGATCGCCTTTCGCCAATGCGGCCATCCCCTCAGACCCCCGTCCGTGCGGCCGCATAGCCTAGATCAGTTTCGGCGAAATCTGAATATCAATGCGGAAACCGGATAGCGGGTTTCGAGCGATCGCCGGAACTTCGGAGCGATCGGGAGGCTGCAAGTTGAGAGGCAGGTGAATGAAATACGGCCGCTTTAATTCCCCGTGGATCGCGTGGCGCGCGGCTTCCTCATCGCTGCTCATGATGGGGCTGCTGCTGTCATTGGGCGCCGCAGCGGCGCAGCAGCTTGAGGTCAAGCCGGTTGTCGAAAAGAAAGTGACGCGCCTGCCGGAGGGACCGCTGTTCTGGCGGATCGAGAACTTCCCCGCGCTCGCGCAAGCGCAAGCAGCCGCCGGCCCGACCGCGCTGGTGGCCGAGGCCGCGGGCAAGGTCTGGCTGTTCACGCTCGGCCCGAAGGGCGGCGCCAGTCCCGGCGCCAGCAAGGTCGCCGAGATCGGGCCTGTCCCGCAGATCGCCGCGAGCGAGTATCTGCTGCGCATCAACCGCGCCGGCGGTCCGCCCGGCGCCAAGACGTCGGTGCACACCCATCCTGGGTCCGAGGCCTTCTATGTGCTCACCGGCAAGCTCGGCCAGAAGACGCCGCACGGCGTGAGCTATGCCGAAGCGGGCACGACCATGAACGGACACGGCGCCGACATGCCG
>DASQXF010000499.1:0-2933 GCA_035639895.1 Xanthobacteraceae bacterium | reverse complement strand
GAAGCAGGATGGATTGCAACGGAAGTCGCGCTTGCCCGACTTCCGCAAGTATTGAAGCGCCGCAAGTCGGGCAGGCCCGACTTGCGGTGTCAAGCCCGGCAATGACGATCTTAACTTGGCGTGGCTCACGTTGTGCGGGCATCCGCGGCCCCCCCGTCCGTCCCCCGCAAGCGGGGGACGGACCAGACTGAGTTCGCCGCTCGCGCTGATTCCACGTCATACGAACATGCTCTAGCATCAGCTAAGCCAGGGGAGGGAAACATGGATGGCGCGGGCACTCGCTCGTCGGTCGATGACATCGTCGCGCGGCTGGAGCGCCTACCCACCTCATGGTGGCAGGTCAAGGCGCGCATCATCGTCGGCGTCGCCACCTTCTTCGACGCCTTCGACGCGCTGGCAATCGCGTCGGTGCTACCGGTCATCGTTCCGCTATGGAAGCTCACGCCGCCGCAGATCGGGTTGATGATCTCGGCCGGATTCCTCGGGCAATTGCTGGGCGCGCTGTTGTTCGGCTGGATCGCCGAGCGTTATGGGCGGATGACCGCGATGGTCTGGTCGATCGCGCTGTTCGCGGTGATGAGCCTCGCCTGTGCCTTCGCGTGGAACTACAACTCGCTGCTGGTGCTGCGCACCATCCAAGGCATCGGACTCGGCGGCGAGGTGCCGGTCGCCGCCGTCTTCATCAGCGAGCTGGCCAAGGCGCAGGGCCGCGGGCGCTTCGTCCTCTTATACGAACTGGTGTTTCCGATCGGACTGGTCGCGGCAAGCCTCGCCGGCTTATGGGTCGTGCCGCATCTCGGCTGGCAATACATGTTCGTCATCGGCGCGCTGCCGGCGCTACTTGCGCTCGTGCTGCGCAGCCTGTTGCCGGAATCCCCACGTTGGCTTGCGGTGCACGGTCGCCACGGCGAGGCCGAGGCGGCGATGTCGCTGATCGAGACGCAAACGCAGAAGGCGCTCGCACAGCCGCTGCCGCCGGTGAAGCCGGTCGTGTCCGCCTCGGACAAGGGCGCGTCCTGGTCCGATCTTTTCGGCTCGTTCTACCTGCGCCGCACACTGGTCGTGTGGGTGATCTGGTTCGCGGCCTATTTCGTGAACTACGGCCTCTCGATCTGGCTGCCGACGTTGTATCGAACCGTGTTCAAGCTGCCGCTCGACGTTTCGCTGCGATACGGCTTGATCACGCAGGCCGTCGGCCTTCTCGGCACCCTGATCTGCGCCTTGACCATCGATTATGTCGGCCGTCGGCCGTGGTTTGCATTCTCCTTCGCGGCCGCGACGTTGGCCTTGGCCGCACTCGCGCTTGTGCCTGCTCCCACCGCCGAGCAGGTGCTGACCTCCATGACCATTGCTTATTTCTTCGTCAGCACCATCAATATCGGCGTCTATCTCTATACGCCCGAACTCTACCCCACGCGCGTGCGCGCGCTCGCCGTTGGCGCCGCCACGGCCTGGCTGCGGTTTGCATCCATCATCGGACCCACGGTGGTCGGAATGATGCTCGCCGGCGGCCTGCCGCCGGTCTTTGCCACATTCGCCGTCGTCGCCGCCATCGCCGCGGTAATCACCGGCCTGTTTGCAATTGAAACCAGGGGACGCGTATTGGAGGAGGCATCGCCATAGCAGGCCCGCCGGAAACAACGACCCGCGTGCGCCAATTCGGCGCTTGCCAAGGCCGCCGCCGCTCTGCAACGTGCCCCCAAATCGGCCGAAGGCCGCGAAGTCCGCCAGCAGGAGGAAACCCATGCGCCTACCGCAATTGATATTTGCGAGCGTCGCCGCCGCGGCGCTGTTCGGCACGAGCGCGGCGCAGAGCGCCGACCCCGTGAAGATCCGCATCTCCTGGGTCGCTCCGGTCACCAACTGGGCCTCGATCATGCTGGAGAAAAAGGACCTGGCGCGGCATCTCGGCAAGTCCTACACGCTCGAGCCGGTGCGCTTCGCCGGCACTCCGCCCATGGTGACGGCGCTCGCCAACGGGGAGCTGGAAATCGCCAACCTCGCCTATTCCACGCTCGCGATCGCGATCCAGAACGCCGGAATGGACGATCTGCGCATCATCGCCGACGAATTCCGCGACGGGGTCGAAGGCTACTACTCGCAGGAGTACATGGTGCTCGCCGACGGGCCGATCAAGAAAGTGGACGATCTCAAGGGCAAAGTGGTGATGACCAATGCGGCCGGCAGCGCCGTCGACGTCGCCATGCGCGCGATGCTGCGCAAGTTCGGCCTCGAGGACAAGCGCGACTATACGGTGGTGGAATCCCCCTTCCCGACCATGCGCGCCATGCTGTCGGAAAAGAAGGTGGACATGATCCCGGCGGTCATTCCGTTCTCCTACGATCCGGAGCTGCGCAAGATCGGCCGCACGCTGTTCATCCAGCGCGATGCGATCGGGGTGACCGATATGATCGTGTGGACCGCGCGCAAGCCGTTCCTCGACAAGAACCGCGCCGCCATGGTCGATTTCATGGAGGACACGCTGCGCATCACGCGCTGGTTCCTCGATCCCAACAACCACAAGGAGGCGATCGAGATCGCAGGCCGCGTCACCAAGCAACCCCCGGAACGCTTCGATTGGCTGTTCACCGCGCGCGACGCCTACCACGATTCCAAGATGCTGCCCGATTTGGCGGCGCTGCAGAAGAACGTCGACATGACGCACGATCTCGGGTTCGTCAGAACGGCGCCGGACGTCAAAAAGCACGCCGACCTGAGCATCGTCGAAGAGGCGGCAAAGCGCTTGCAATAGGAGCGGGAACGGCAAATACACCAAAGTGCGGCCCACATCCTGTCAGGCCGCGCGGCTGACGCGTGCAAATGGTTCGTAAGGCCGGGCTCGCGGGCGCGATGAGCATTGCGAGACCTGCTTGGCCTTCGAGCCGCGGCGCTCCGAGGCCATTTCCCCTTGCATTCGACGCAGGCTAAGATCG
>DASQXF010000498.1:0-5210 GCA_035639895.1 Xanthobacteraceae bacterium | reverse complement strand
CGAGATCAATGGTAAGGCGGTGACCGGCCCCGGCGTTGATCGCGGCGTGGTATTCCAGGAGTATGCGCTGTTTCCGTGGCTGACCGTCGCGCAAAATATCCGGTACGGCTTGGAGATGAGCGGAGCTTCGCACCAGCGGTGCGAACAAACGGTTGAGCGCCTTGTCCGTACGATCGGGTTGGAAGGCTTCGAGCACCGTTTTCCGCGCGAGCTGTCGGGCGGCATGAAACAGCGCGTGGCCATCGCCCGTACGCTCGCCTACGACCCCAAGATCCTGTTGCTCGATGAGCCGTTCGGCGCGCTCGACGCGCTGACGCGGGAGGTAATGCAGGACGAACTTCTGCGTCTGTGGCAGTCAACCCGCAAGACTGTGATGATGGTCACCCATGATGTCAACGAGGCGGTGTACTTGTCCGAACGCGTGCTGGTGATGTCGCAACGACCGGGACGGATCGTGCAGGAGTTCAAGGTGGCAATAGATCGAACCTGCGAGCGTGAGGTCACGGTTCTCAATGACGATTTCAATCACTTGCGCAATGAAGTCTGGCTCGCCGTCCGCCGCCAAGCGGGCGTAAGGAGCGTATGATGGCTGTGTCTGTTGCGTCGCGCACATGGTTCCGAAGCGGCGCGCGATCGGCCTGGCTGCGTGCCGCGTGGCACTATCTTCCCATTGCGATCGTCCTGCTCGTTTGGCAACTCGCGGTCGAGTTCGATCTGGTCGATCGATCCTTCCTCCCCTCGTTTAGCGAGACGCTGAGCGCTTTGTGGGAAATGATCCGCAACGGCGAGATCGGCTTCAACCTCCTCGTCTCGATGTATCGCGCGTTCGCCGGGCTTGTGCTCGGTTCGATCATCGGTGTGGCAATCGGGCTGGCCATGGCAACCTCGCGGCGAGCCGATGAGTTCTTCGGGCCATTGGTCGCGACTACCTACTCTCTGCCGAAATCATCGCTGGTGCCGCTATTCATTCTCTGGTTCGGAATCGGCGACGTCACCAGCATCCTATCGGTCGTCCTCGCCTGCCTACTGCCCGTGATCGTGAGTACCTACCACGGCGTGCAGTCTGTGCCGCCGGTGGTTGTTTGGAGCGCGCGCGCAATGGGAACGCCGCATCGCTTGATTCTCTGGCGCATCCTCCTGCCGAGTTCGCTGCTCTCGATTTTTACCGGAGTGCGAATCGCACTCGGGTTCTGCTTCGTCCTTACGATCTCGGTGGAGATGATCGCCGCCAAGAGCGGCATCGGCAAGCTGATCTTCCTTTATGGAGAAAACGGCGCCTATGCGTACATGTTCGGCGGGCTATTGGCGATCGTCGTGGTCGCCTACGCCGCCGACAGGACGCTCCTGGCGACGATGAACTACTTTTTGCGTTGGCACGATTCCATTCATGCGGCGCACGCCGGTGGCTGAGAGAGCGGACGTGCGGTATGGAGCGGTCGCCGTTGCGTGGGCAGGGCTGCGCTATTCCTACCCGCTGCTCCTCGTGGTCGTGACGTGGGAACTGGTCGCCTGGGGCGGACTAGTCCGGCCGCTATTTCTGCCGCCGATCACCGCCGTGCTGGAGCAATTCTGGATCTTGTTGATCGAAGGCGAGATCGTCAGCCCGCTACTGGTGAGCCTTTATCGCGCCTTTGTCGGCCTTGCAATCGCGGTGGTGTTCGGGGTGTTCATCGGCTTGCTGATGGCTCGTTCGAAATGGGCGAACTGGGCGCTCGATCCGGTCGTGTCACTCGCCTTCCCGGCGCCGAAGATCGCGTTCGTGCCAATTTTCATCCTTTGGTTCGGCATTGATCATCTCTCGAAGATCCTGCTCGTCGCCTTCACCTGTATCTTTCCCATGATCGTCGCTACCTATCACGGCGCCGTGGCAGTCAGCCGGACTGTCATCTGGTCGGCCGAGGCAATGGGGACGCCGGAGCGCAAGATGCTCTATCGGATCATCTTTCCCGCCACCAAACCGTATATTTTCAGCGGCGTGCGTGTGACAGTGCCGGTGGCGCTAATCATCGCGTTCACGGCTGAGATGATCGCCGGGGGCGGCGGCATCGGCGCTGCATTGATGTTCGCCCAGCGCTTTTTCCAGACGCCGACCGTCTTTGTCTACATTCTGATCATGCTGGCGACGGGGCTCATCCTTGACCGCATGATGCTGCGGCTGCGGCATTGGCTCATCCCCTGGGACGACGAGGCTGCCTGATCCGAGGCTACATCAAGGAAGCAGCGCAGCCTCGAATGCGCTGGCGATCGCCTCTTTGCTCTTGCCCGCGGTCATGGCGTCGCCGATGGCGACGACGCTTTGCCCGGGCTTGGCAAGCTGCCGAAAGCGATCGGCCGTTGCGCAACGCGCCCGGTAATAAAACCAATCTCGAACCCTCCCGCTCGACAAGGCTCGCGAAACGAGCGGCCATCGCCCGATGCCCCAATCGAGCATCTTCTCCGCAATAGGCCCGAGGCCGAAGCGAGAGCGGGCGCCGGTCGCGATCACGATGCGCTCGAACGGTGTGAGCACATCGGGCTCAGCGGCGACGTCGCAGCGGAATCGGAACTTGACGCCGTTGCGCGTGCATGCGGCGACGAGATCGCCGATGTAGCGATCGAAGCTTGCGTCGCTCGCTGCGACCTCCTGGAACAGCGGCGCCTTGCCGGCATAGCGGAAAGCGCCGCCGGCGCGCTCGTCCTTTTCGAACACCGTGACGTCGTTCCCCTCGGCCACCAACGATGCGTAGGTCAAGCCGGCGGGGCCGGCGCCGATCACGGCGATGCGCTCGCCGCGCGGCGGCTTTCGATCTCCAAATATCCTCTCGCGGCCGGCGGCGGCGTTGACCACGCAGCCGATCCCCGCGCCGCCGCGCATCTCGTTGATGCAGGTGTTGCAGGCAAGACATCGCCGGATCGGCTCGCCCCGGCTGAGCTTCTCGACCCATTGCGGATCGGCGATCAGCGTGCGGCCGAGCGCGATGAAATCGGCTTTCCCAGATGTCACCGCATCAGTTGCGATCGCGGGATCGCCGAGGCGCCCCACGGCGATCACGGGAATGCGGACCAGTTTTTTCACCGCGGCGGCGAAGTCGAGGAAAGTCGCGTCCGGGAAAGTCATCGGCGGGAGCACGATCTGGGCGGACGGCAGCGAGCGATAATGCCCGGCGGTGACGTGCAACGCGTCTGCTCCGGCCTCCGCCGCCCACATTGCAATCTGCCGACCTTCGCTGAATGGCAACCCGCCGTGGAAGAAATCTTCGACCGAGAGCCGGTAGACGACGGGCATTCCGGGAACCGCTGCCTTGACCGCGCGCAGCACTTCGAGCCCGAAGCGGGCGCGGTTCTCGAGACTGCCGCCATAGGCGTCGCTGCGGTGATTCTCGAACGGCGCGTGAAACTGCGAAATGAGATAGCCGTGCGCGGCATGGATCTCGACGCAATCGAAGCCGGCCTTGCGCGCGCGCACGGCCGCGCCGGCGTGCGCCGCCACCGTCACTTCGATGCGCGCCGTTGTCATTTCCTCCGGGATGATCGTCTCGAGCGTCGTCTCATAGACCGGATGCGGGATCGCCGATGGCGCAATCGGCGTCTCGCCGCAGATGTCGCGGCGCGTGTGTCCGCCACCATGGCCGAGCTGAATGGATGCCTTCGATCCGGCGCGATGGATTTCATCGACCAAGCGCGTCAGGCCCGGCAGAAAGCGATCATCGTAAATCCCGACCTCGCGGCGGCGATGGCGGCCGGCCTTCTCGGGCGAGGCCATCTCGACGGTGATGAGGCCGACCCCGCCGCGTGCCCGCGCCAGATAATAAGCGAGGGTATCCTCGGTGACGTAACCCTCCTCGTCGGCCGTGCGCGTCGTCATCGGCGGCATCACGATGCGGTTGGGGATTTCGACCGAGCCGATCCGCGCCGGAGTGAGCAGGATGTTCATGGGATGCTGGTTCTCGTGTCCCGGATGCGGTGCAGCGCGGAGCGGTGCGCCGCTGATCCGGGACCGTCACAGGCCGGAACGGTCCCGGGTCTGCAGCGCATCACAACGCAATCAACTGTACGCAGATTGCGTAAACTTATCTGCGTTGCTGCGCCGCGCCCGGGACACGCGCATCACAGCACGGGAATCTCGCCGCCGTCGAGGTCCACGGTGGCGCCATGCAGCCAAGTCGCCCGCGAGGAGACGATGAAGGTGACGAAATCCGCGACGTCCTCTACCTTGCCGTAGCGGATGATTCCTGCCTCACGGCAGAACTGCGCGCGGATTTTCGTCTCGGGCTCCCCGGTGCGTTCGACCTCGGCGCGGATGCGCCGCCACTGCCGCTCGGTCTCGACCAGCGACGGATGGATGCAATTGACGCGCACGCCGTCCTCCTTGCCGAGGTCGGCCAAGCACTTGGTGAAGGCGGCAACGGCGGCGTTGACCGAGCTGCCGATGGTGAAGCGCTTTTCCGGCTTGCGTCCGCTGCTGCCGGCGATCGCGACCAGCGCCCCGCCGCGCTCCTTCAACAGCGGCCAGGCCGCGCGCGCGAGTCGCACATGCGCGAAGAATTTCAGCGCATAGCCGTCTGCCCAATCGGCGTCGGTGAGTTCGAAGAAGTCGCCGCGCTTGGTCGCGCCGGCATTGTTGACGAGGATGTCGAGGCCGCCGAATTCGCGCTGCACCGCATCGACCAGCGTCCCCGCTGCGCCCGGCTCGCGCAGATCGAGGGCGCAAACCGCGGCTTTTCGCCCCTTGCCGCGGATCGACGTTGCCACCTCTTGCAGCGCTTGCGCGTCGCGGCCGGTGAGCAGGAGATCGCAACCTTCCTCGGCGAAAGCCAAGGCGATGCCCCGGCCGATGCCGCGGCTCGAACCGGTCACGAGCGCGACCTTTCCCTTCAGTCCAAGCTCCATTCGCCAGCTCCTCGTGCTTGCCAGACGCGGATGATCGATGCGATGGCGAGCTTATGGCATTGGCAAGCTGGCGAATGAAGGGGAGGGCAGTCAGCGCGGCGTCCCGCGTTCGAGCTGGCCAAAGACGGATGGCGGGACGAGACCCGCCATCGCGATGTTGCGGCGCCACTGGGTCGCGGTCCGGTCCTAAATCTTGTCCGGAGCCCAGACGATGAAATTGTCCCGGTTTGGCATCTTCACTTGCGGCAAGGTCTTGGCGTCCATCACGTCGTTCTCGCCGATGATCTTGTTGAGCGCGAGGATGTAGGCGCTGAGCGCGTAGAGTTCCTCGTTGGTGAGCG
>DASQXF010000497.1:0-3964 GCA_035639895.1 Xanthobacteraceae bacterium | reverse complement strand
GTCAGTAGGTGTTCCCGCGCGTCTTGGCCTTTCTCTTTCAACGCAATGCGCACCTTCTGCGCACAGACCGAGTTGATGTTGTGGTAAAGCTCCAGCACGTTGTCTCCTCCCATTCAGGCCGCAACTATTCCGTCACTTCGTCGAAGCGGCCGCGCATCTACGATTTCGCCGAACGGGTGTCACGAAATTTGGATCGGAACTGCCGCGTCAGTCCGGCTTGATGCCTGCGAACTTGATCACCTTGGCCCACTTCTCGGTTTCCTCAGCGATGAGCTTGGAGAAGTCCGCCGGTGAGCCGGCAAGCACGGTGCCGCCAAGCTCGGCGAGCCGCGCCTTGATCCTGGAATCGGCGAGTGCGGCGTTGGTCTCCTGGTTGAGCTTGTCGACGATGGCCGCGGGCGTAGCCTTGGACGCGCCGAAGCCCCACCAGTTGCTGTCCTCGTAGCCCGGCACGAAATCGGCGATGGTAGGTACATCCGGCAGCGCCTCCGATCGGGTCGTGGTGGTGACGCCTAGCGCGCGCAGCCTTCCTGCCTTGACGTACTCGATCGACGAGGTAATTGCGACGAACATCACCTGCACCTGTCCGCTGATGAGATCGGGCAGCGCGGGCCCGGCGCCGCGATAGGGGACATGCACGAGATTGACGCCGGCCAGCATTTTGAACAGTTCGCCCGACATCTGGTTGGATGAGCCGGTGCCACCCGATGCCATGTTGATCTTGCCCGGGTTGGCCTTGGCATAGGCGATGAACTCGGGGACCGTCTTCGCCGGAAACGACGGATTGACCACCATCACGTTGGCCACGCGCGTGACGCCCGCGACCGGCGCGATGTCGCGGATGAAATTGTAGCTGAGCCTGTCGTAGAGCGCGGCGTTGACCGCGTTCGTCGGGCTCACCATGAGCAGCGTGTGGCCGTCGGGAGCGGCATTCACCACCGCCTCGGTGGCGATATTGGTGCCGGCCCCCGGCCGGTTCTCGATCACGAATTGCTGGCCCAGCCGCTCCGACAGCCATTGCCCCATGATCCGCGCAACGATGTCGGTCGCGCCGCCGGCGGCAAAGCCGACCATGATGCGCACTGGCCGCGTCGGATAGGCTTGTGCCCGCGCGATGCGCGAGACTGCCGGCAGCGCGGCAGCGCCCGCGGCCAGCTGCAGAAATCGTCGCCGGGCAAGTTTCATTCGATAACCTCGTCGGTGCGCAAGCAGCGTTGGAGGGACGTCAGGGCCGGGGGTATTTGAGATTCATGTTCATACCTATCACTCGCTCGCCTCCCTACCGAGTAAGGGCATGACCATGGTGCCGAAAGTTTCCACCCCCTCCATCATCGGAGTGAAGCGAGTCATCATGATTTCGATGCCGACCTCCTCGTACCGGCGCAAGCGCTCGGCGAGCAGCTGCGGTGTTCCGACAAGGCCCGCTCCCAGCGCATTGACCATCCGGTCGCGCGGTCCGGCATTGCGCTCGGCCTCGTCGGCAAGTCGTTCGGCCTCTGCCTGCGTCTCGCAGCAAATGACCTGCGGATTGATCGCGTAGCGCAGCTTTCGTCCGTATCTCGCGGCAAGCTCGTCCATCGCGCGCACATCGGCAGCCATGCGTTTGATATTCGACTCGAAATTGCGATAGCCAGGCTTGTACTCGGCGAACCAGACGTCGCCGTGCTGCGCAATCAACTCCTTGCCTTGGGGCGAGCGACTGGCGGCATATATCGGCGGGTGGGGCAGATGGCTCGGCTTGGCGACGATGTCGCCCTGATCAGGAATGACGACCTTGCCGTCAGCACCGGTCAGCGCCGCCCGCACATGCGCGCGATAGTACGTGCCGTCAAAATTGAAATCGGAATCGGTCCACAGGCCCTTGATCACCTGGATGTACTCGCCCATGCGTGGATAGCGCTCGGCGTCGCCGATCCAGGTGCCGTTGCTGAAGAGGTCGAATTCTTCCATCCACCAACCGTTGACGATGTTCAGCGCACAGCGTCCACCGCTGATGCGGTCGAGGCTAGAGGCCATTTTCGCGACCACCTGCGGGGTCACCATACCGGGATGCACGGCGACCATGAGCTCAATGTGCTTGGTCACCATGGCAAGCGCGGAAGCGAGCACCCAGGCCGAAAGATCGGGGCCGAGGAAGCGCTCTGCGATCAGCGTGGTGTCGAAGCCGAGCTCGTCCGCGCGGCGGACGACCTCGCATGCGAACTCGAATGACCCGTCCTTGCGACCCGCGAGGCTCGCGCATGATTTGATCTCCGCGACGGCGTGATCCATGCGCGGTTCCGACCGGATGGTGTGAGGCAGCGGAGTCCAGATTCCGAATTTCATCGGCCGTCTCGGCACGACTGCGCAGTGCGGCAATGATAGCCAGAAAAATGTATAGTTGCGTAGCGGCGACCTTGCTAGCCTGCGTCAAGTTGCGGCGTAGCCAGACGTGGATGGAGATTGCGATGTTGCCTCTCTCGCACGGCCCGCATTTCCGTGGTGCACTGGCCTTGCTGTTGGCGGTGCCGGTATCGTTCACACTGTCGGCCGGCGCGGCGCTCGCGCAAACCAAGATCATCGCCGGGATGGTTGCGCACGGGCCGCCACAATGGCCGCAATACATCGCGACGGAGCTGGGCTGGTTCAAGCAGGACAATATAGAACTCGATTTCGTGACGGCGGGCGGCGGTGGCGCCCAGCAACTCGCTGCCGGCGCGCTTGATATCTGCCACAGCGGTTATCCCGATTTCGCCCGCGCCTCGCTGCAGGGCGCGCCGGTGAAGATCATCATCAACGACATTGTGGCGTCGCCCTACGCGGTCTTCGCCAAACCCACCATCAAGCAGATCGCCGATCTCAGGGGCAAGCTGATCAGCATCGGAGGCAACAACGACATCACTTTCATTTATATGAAGCCGTTTCTGGCCTCTGCCGGATTGAAAACGAGCGACGTCGATTTCATCTTTGCCAAGGCGGCCGGAGACCGCTTCTCCGCGCTGGTCGCCGGCGGGGTCGATGCCACGCTCCTAAATCACCCGACGTATTCCAAGGCGGTCTCCCTCGGGTTCTCGAACCTGGGCGACATGAAACCTTATGCGGAGGATATTCCTTTCACCGTTTGGGCCGCGAACGTGCCCTGGGCGGAGAAGAACCGCAATGCGCTCACTGCATTCGCGCGCAACTACAAGCGGGGCGTACGCTGGCTCTACGATCCTGCTAATAAAGAACGGGCAATCGACATCCTGATGAAATACGCCAGACAAGCGCGCAAGGATCTCGAAGAAGCCTACGACTACCAGGTGGCCAAGTTGAAGCTCTATGGTCTCGACGGCGACGTGTCGGACAAGACCTACGAAAAGATGGCCGAGGGACTGGTCGAGATCAACTTTATCAAGAAGCCATACCCCCCTAAATCGGCGATCTACGACGGCAGTTTCGTCGAGCAGGCGACCAACTGATGGCGAGCGGGGGCAGGCTGACGCAACGGGTCGCACTGGTCACCGGCGGCGGAGGCGAGATCGGCGGCGCGATCTGTCGCGGCTTTGCCGCGGAAGGAGCCGAGGTCGCCGTCGCCGACCTCGCTCCGGCCAAATCGGAGGCAGTGGCGCGCGTCATTGCTGGCAGCGGCGGCCGTGTGCTGGCGCTGCAGGTTGACGTCGCTGACGAGGCGAGCGCGAAGGACGCGGTCGAGCGTACCATCGCGAGCTTCGGAAGGCTCACCACGCTGGTCAATGTCGCCGCCACCGTCACCCCCGATGGTACGGTCGAGACGCTTTCGCTCGATGACTGGAACAACGCCATTGCCGTCAATCTCACCGGCGCCTTCGTGATGTGCAAGTACGCCGTGCCCGAGTTGCGGCGTGCGGGCGGCGGCAGCATCATCAACATCGCCTCTCAGCTTGGCCATCTGGGCGTGCCGCTGCGCTCGCCCTATTGCACCACCAAGGCGGCCCTCATCCATTTCACTCGCATCCTGGCGATG
>DASQXF010000496.1:0-10544 GCA_035639895.1 Xanthobacteraceae bacterium | reverse complement strand
TGCCTTGTCGAGTTTCGTCACCTTGGCGCTGGTGAGAATCTTGATGCCCTGCTTCTCGAATTGCTTGCGCGCGAAAGCGGAAATCTCGGCATCCTCCGCGGGCAGAATTTGCGGCAATATCTCGACCACCGTCACCTCGGCACCGAAGGTGCGGTAGAACGACGCGAACTCGATGCCGATCGCGCCGGAACCGACCACCAAGAGCGACTTCGGCATGCGATCCGGCACCATGGCCTCGAAATAGGTCCAGATCAGTTTCTTGTCGGACTCGAGCCCGGGCAGTACGCGCGGCCGCGCGCCGGTGGCGATGATGATGTGCTTGGCCTGATAGCTGCCTGCTCCGAGTGCGCCTTTCGGCGGCTCCGTCGCAGCGGCCTTGACGGTGACCTTGCCGGGCGCCTCGATCGTAGCCCCGCCCCAGATGACGGTGATCTTGTTCTTGCGCATCAGGAAGCCAACGCCGTCGTTGAGGCGTTTCGATACCGCGCGCGAGCGCTTGACCACCGCGGCGGGATCGAAGGTCACCCTTTCGGCCGCAAGCCCGTAATCCTTGGGATGCTGCAGATAGTGAAAGATCTCGGCCGAGCGCAGCAGCGCTTTGGTGGGTATGCAACCCCAGTTGAGGCAGATGCCGCCGAGGTAATCGCGTTCGACGATCGCGGTGGAAAAGCCGAGTTGCGCCGCGCGGATGGCGGTGACGTAGCCGCCGGGACCCGAGCCGATGATAATGATGTCGAAGGAGGTCTCAGCCATGCCGCTTCTCTCCAAGGCGATCGCGCTCCCGTTACGCAGTTACGGGCAGGTCACCGGCGGGAATTGAGCAACGCGGGCTCTGCTGCCGCCCACGTCCTTCAACCATAGACGTCCTTAAGACGTGGATGCCCGGCACAAGGGCCGGGCATGACGAGTCTAGATCATTGCCGCTTCTCTGCCTATCGGCCTTACTGCACCTCCTCGACCAGCGGCCTGATCTTGCCGATTTGCTCGCGCAGCATGTCGCGCATTTCGGCCTGGCCCGGGAACGGCACGATGATGCGAATGGTTTTGGCCGGAAATCGCTCTTGGCTGTGCACCGACATCGGAAGCGCCGCGATCGCGCCGGCAAACATGACGGCCGCGAAGAGGCTCGTCCTCGCCCGCGCTGATCTGGTCCCACGCTCGCTCATGGCATTCTCCCAGATCTGCCGCCTATCATCACGCCGCATTCGACGAGCCGAGGTGGCAGAACTCACACGACCATCATCACGGGATTCTCGATCAGCGCCTTGAACGCGTTGAGCAGCACGGCGCCGAGCGCGCCATCAACAGCACGATGGTCAGTGGCAAGCCCGACGGTCATCATGTGCGCCGCCTCGATCCTACCGTTGCGAACGACGGCGCGCTCCTCTGCGGTGCCGACCGACAAGATGGTCGCGTGCGGCGGGTTGATGATGGCGTAGAATTCCTTGATCCCGTACATGCCGAGGTTCGACACCGCGCTCGTGCCGCCCTGATACTCGTGCGGCGCGAGCTTGCGGGCGCGTGCCCGGGTGGCGAAATCCTTCATCTCGTTGGAGATGACGGAGAGCGATTTTTGCTCGGCGTGGCGCACGACCGGTGTGATCAACCCGCCGGGGATGGACACCGCAACACCGATGTCGGAATGCTTGTGTCGGAGCATGGCGCCTTCGGTCCAAGTCACGTTGGCGTCGGGAACCCGCTGCAGCGCCAGCGCCAGCGCCTTGATGACGAAATCGTTGACCGAGATCTTGTAGGCCGGCTTGCCGTCCTTGTCCTTCGGTGCGGCGGCATTGATCTCTTCGCGCGCAGCCAAGAGCTTCTCGATGTTGCAGTCGAGCGTGAGATAAAAATGCGGAATGGTGAGCTTCGCTTCGAGGAGGCGGCGAGCGATCACCTTGCGAATGCCGTCGTGAGGGACCGCGTCGTAGGAGCCGGGCTCGAATAGCGCCATGATCTTCTCGTCGGCCGGCGCCTGCACGACCGGGGCCGCCGCGGCTGCCGCTGCGGGAGCCGCAGTGATGCCGCGGCCTGACTTGGCTGCTTCCACATCGCGCGCAATAACGCGGCCGTGCGGCCCGGACCCTTGGATGCGCGCAAGCTCGATACCAGCCTCCTTTGCCAGCCGGCGCGCCAGCGGAGACGAAAACACGCGGTTGGTGCGCGCGATGCCGATACCATCGCCTTCTCTGCGCTGAGGAGCGGGAGCTTGCGGTGTTGGCGCTGGCGCGGGCGGGGGCTCCGCCGCCTTGGGCGGCGCCTGCGGCGCCGGCCGCGCGGAAGTGCTCATGGCCGCCGGCGAAGGCGCGCTTGCCGGCTTCGACGGCGCCGGTTTCACTGGCGCTGGCGCGCTTTTGCCTGCGGCGGCGGCGGCCGCCTTGACGTCTTCTCCCTCCTCCGCCAGCACGGCGATGAGCGACTGGACCGGCACATCCTGCGTGCCTTCCGGCACCACGATCTTCGCAAGCGTGCCTTCGTCGATCGCCTCGTATTCCATCGTCGCTTTGTCGGTTTCGATCTCGGCGATGACGTCACCGGGCTTGATCTTGTCGCCCTCCTTCTTGAACCACTTCGCGAGGTTGCCCTTCTCCATAGTGGGCGACAGCGCGGGCATGAGAATATTGACCGGCATGAGAGCGTCTAGCTGATCGCGCTGGTGGTGCCGGGATCGGTGGGCGCATCCATCTCCGCATCGAACATCGCGCGGATACGCTCGAGCGCCTCGTCCTCGGTCAGTTTGGTTTCTTTGGCGAAGATCCGCGCGGCGTGTCTGGCCACGTCGGCGATGAGCATGCCCCAGGCCTGCGGATCGTCGAAGGCGCGGCGCAGCGAAACGTGCAGGCCCCCTTCTACGATCGCCGCGCGCAAAACCTCGACCCCGCCATGCTCGAGCGCAGTCGGCGGAACGTGCAGCGCGTCGAATGTCGCCATGGCTTCCTCACCGGTAACAGACCGCCTTCGCCGCCGCGATCACGTCTGCAACCGAAGGCAGCGCGAGTTTCTCGAGATTGGCCGCATAGGGCATCGGCACGTCCTTGCCGGTGACGCGGGTCACGGGCGCGTCCAGCCAATCGAAAGCCTGTTCGGTCACGCTCGCGGCGATCTCCGCGCCGACGCCCGATTGCCGCCAACCTTCTTCGACGGTCACGACACGGCCGGTCTTCTTCACCGACTCGATGATCGCCTCTGTATCCATCGGCTTGAGTGTGCGCAGATCGATGACCTCGGCACTGATGTTCTCCTTGGCCAATTCATCGGCGGCTTTGAGCGCGTAGGACATCCCCATCGACCAAGCGACGATGGTCACGTCCGTGCCGGTGCGCGCGATCTTCGCCTTTCCGATCGGCACCAGATAGTCGTCGAGCTTGGGCACCGGAAAGCTCTGGCCGTAGAGGATTTCGTTTTCGAGAAAGATGACCGGGTTGGGATCGCGGATCGCGGATTTGAGCAGGCCCTTGGCGTCGGCGGCGGTATAGGGCGCGATCACTTTGAGGCCGGGAACGTGCGAGTACCAGGACGTATAGTCCTGGCTGTGCTGGGCGGCGACGCGTGCGGCCGGTCCGTTCGGACCGCGGAATACCGCTGATACGCTCATCTGGCCGCCCGACATGTAGCGGGTCTTGGCCGCGGAATTCATGAGTTGATCCATGGCCTGCATGGCGAAGTTGAACGTCATGAACTCGACGATCGGCTTGAGGCCCGCGAACGCCGCGCCAACGCCGAGTCCGGCCATGGCGTGCTCGGTGATCGGGGTATCGATCACGCGCCTCGCGCCGAATTCCTGCAGCAGGCCCTGGGTGACCTTGTACGCGCCCTGATATTCCGCGACCTCCTCTCCGATGACGAAGACGGTCTCGTCGCGGCGCATCTCTTCCGCCATGGCGTCGCGCAGCGCTTCGCGCATCGTCATGGTGACCATCTCGGTGCCTTCCGGAAGATCGGGCTCGGGCGGAGCTTGCTGTTGACGCGGCGCGCTGACCTTCGCCGGCGCTGGCGCCGGCTCGACCTGCATCTCCGGTTGTTCAGCCTTGGCGGGCGCTGCGGTAGCCGATGACTTCTGCTGACGAGGGGCACCGCCGTCGGTCAATGCGGAAGCGTCCTCGCCCTCCCCCAGGATCATGGCGATCGGGGTGTTGACCGCCACGTCGTTGGTTCCTTCGGGCACCAAAATCTTGCCGAGGGTGCCTTCGTCGACCGCCTCGACCTCCATGGTGGCCTTGTCGGTCTCGATCTCGGCGATCACGTCTCCGGACTTGACGGCGTCGCCCTCTTTCTTGTGCCACTTGGCGAGATTGCCCTTCTCCATCGTGGGCGAGAGCGCGGGCATCAGGACGGGAGTGGGCATCGACGCGTCACCCGTTGCCGGCGGGGTCGAGGAGCAGGGCGAGATCAGGCGCCATCGGATCGGCGAAAAAGGCGGCGCGCGCTTTATCTACTCTGGCCGGCATGTGCTACTCGGCGTACACGTCGGTCCAGAGCTCGGCCGGATCGGGCTCCGCGTCGTTAGTCGCGAATTCGGCCGCTTCGTTGATGACGGCGCGCACTTCAGCGTCGACCTTCTTCAGCGAGTCCTCACTCGCAAAGCTCTTCTTCAATAGGCGGGTGCGCACCTGCTCGATTGGGTCGTGCTCGGTACGCACCTTGTCGACTTCCTCCTTGGGTCGGTACTTGGCGGGATCCGACATGGAGTGCCCGCGATAGCGATAGGTGAGCATTTCGAGAATGATAGGTCCGTTGCCCTCGCGGCACCATTTCACCGCCTTGTCGCCGGCGGCCTTGACCGCGCGCACGTCCATGCCATCGATCTGCTCGCCGGGAATATCGAAGGAGCGCCCGCGCTGGGACAGGTTCGTGGTCGCCGACGCGCGGGCCACGGAAGTGCCCATTCCGTACTGATTGTTTTCGATGATGTAGACCACCGGCAGCTTCCACAGCTTGGCCATGTTGAAGCTTTCGTACACCTGGCCCTGATTGACCGCGCCGTCGCCCAAATAGGTAAGCGAAACGTGGTCGTTGCCGCGGTATTTGTTGGCGAACGCGAGTCCGGTTCCGATCGGAACCTGGGCGCCGACGATGCCATGTCCGCCGAAAAAGCACTTCTCGATGGAAAACATGTGCATCGAGCCGCCCTTGCCCTTGGAATAGCCTCCGCGCCGGCCGGTCAGTTCCGCCATCACGCCCTTGGGATCCATGCCGCAAGCCAGCATGTGGCCATGGTCGCGGTATCCCGTGATAACCTCGTCACCCGCCTTGATCGCCATCTGCATGCCGATGACGACCGCCTCCTGACCGATGTAGAGGTGGCAGAAGCCGCCGATCAGACCCATGCCGTAGAGCTGTCCGGCCTTCTCTTCGAAGCGGCGGATGAGGAGCATCTGGCGATAGGCCTGAAGCTCCTGCTCCTGGCTGAAGTCGGGGATTTCCCCCGCAGGTTGGACGGTTGCCCGGCGCACGGCGGGCTGAGCCGCTGGTTTGTTGGTGGCAACGGCCATTCTTCTCCTCAGATGGGGGGACTATACGCGGCGAGGCGGCCAGGTTCCCAATAGCCGAAATTGCCGCAGGGCGGAAGCCGATGGGAAGCCGCTCTGGGGCGGGACATAGGTAGCGCAAAGCGCTTTGGCAAATTGCGCGGCGGCTGGCGCCACGGCGCGGAGCGATCAGGGTTGCTTCAAGCGCAGGGTGAGTTCGCGGGGATCGGTGTAGTTGAGCAGCACCCGGGCACGCTCGTCGAGCAGGTCGGGATCGATGCTTTCGGGCTTCAGCAGCGACACGCGGCGCTCCCAAATGGTGCGCTCCGCCCTGAGCGCGTCAAGCTCGGCGCTGAGTTCCGCGATCTGTTGGTCGAGGTCCTGCTTCGCGCGCAGCCCGCGGTTGCCGGAATAAGCATTGACACCGAAATAGCCGATCACGAGCGCGGCGATGGTGTAGAGTGCGAGCGCGTGGAGGACGGTGCGAAACCGCTTGCGGGTTACCATACCGCGACCATGCCGCTCCGGCGTTAAGAGGGCTTTAATGCGCCGGAGGCCGCGGAGCGCCGCGGTCAATTTCAGCGCAATGGTTTCAACGCAGTGCGGCCGGCATATTTCGCCTGAGCGCCCAATTCCTCCTCGATGCGCAGAAGTTGATTGTATTTCGCAGTACGGTCCGAGCGCGCGAGCGAGCCGGTCTTGATCTGCCCGCAGTTGGTCGCAACCGCGAGATCGGCAATGGTGGCATCCTCGGTTTCGCCGGAGCGGTGCGACATGACCGCGCTGTAGCCGGCCTTGTGCGCCGTCTCCACTGCAGAGAGCGCCTCCGTGAGCGTGCCGATCTGGTTGACTTTGACCAGGATCGAGTTGGCAATGCCATTCTTGATGCCATCGCTGAGGCGCGTGACATTGGTCGCGAACAGGTCGTCGCCGACAAGCTGGCACTTGCCGCCGATCAGATCGGTCAGCATCTTCCAGCCTTCCATGTCATCCTCGGCCATTCCATCCTCGATGGAAACGATGGGGTAGCGGGAGGCGAGGTCGGCGAGATAATTCGCCTGCTCTCGTTTCGAGCGAACCTTGCCCTCGCCCGCGTAGTGATAGGCACCGTCCTTGAAAAACTCGGTGGCGGCGGGATCGAGCGCGAGCATGACGTCCTTGCCGGAGGCGAAGCCCGCTTTCGCGATCGCGGTCATGACAAACTCGAGCGCCGCATCGGCCGAGGGCAGATCGGGGGCAAAGCCCCCCTCGTCGCCGACATTGGTGTCGTGGCCGGCCTGCTTGAGCGCTGCGCGCAGGGTGTGGAAAATCTCCGAGCCCATGCGCAGTCCCTCGGCGAACGAGGTCGCGCCCACCGGCATGATCATGAATTCCTGGAAGTCGATCGGATTGTCGGCGTGCACGCCGCCATTGAGGATGTTCATCATCGGCACGGGCAGAAGCCGCGCCGATGTTCCGCCGACGTAACGATAGAGGGGAGCGTGATGGGCGGCGGCCGCCGCCTTGGCAACGGCAAGGGACACCCCAAGAATGGCGTTGGCGCCGAGCCGGCCCTTATTCGGCGTACCGTCCAGCGCGATGAGCGTCTCGTCGATCTTGACCTGTGCCTCCGCATCCATTCCGCCCACGGCGTCAAAAATCTCGCCGTTGACGGCGTCCACCGCCTTGCGCACGCCCTTGCCGAGATAGCGATTGCCGCCGTCGCGCAGTTCGACCGCCTCGTGCTTGCCGGTCGAGGCGCCTGACGGCACGGCCGCGCGCCCCTTGCTCCCGTCTTCGAGCACGACATCGACTTCCACGGTCGGATTGCCGCGGCTGTCGAGAATTTCGCGGCCGATGATGTCTGTGATGGCGGTCATGGCGGTCCCAGCAGGTCTCAGCGCTCGCGGGCTTCTACAGGATGGAGAACGCTCTTGTCATGTCCCGTGGAACCGGGGCATCCAGTAACCCCTAGATGGGCGGTTTAGACCGATCAAACCGACGTGATTCGGTTCCGCGTGATGATGAGGATGAAAACCAAAACGCTGCGTCATCTCGGCAAGGCAAGTCGCCTCCCCGCCTCACCCCAAGCGGCGGTGCTCGATCGTGTCGCCAATCCGCATCCGGACACCAGCTACGTCGCGCGCTTCACCGTGCCGGAGTTCACCACGCTCTGCCCGATCACCGGCCAGCCCGACTTCGCCTATTTTGTGGTCGACTACGTGCCGGCCAAATGGCTGCTCGAATCGAAGTCGTTCAAGCTCTATCTCGGTAGCTTCCGTAACGTCGGCGCCTTTCACGAGGACTGCACGGTTGCAATCGGCAAGAGACTGGTCGCGCTGCTCAAGCCAAAATTCCTGCGCATCGGCGGCTATTGGTATCCGCGCGGGGGCATTCCCATCGACGTGTTCTGGCAAAGCGGAAAGCTGCCGACAAACGTGTGGCTGCCAGACCAGGCCGTGGCGGCTTATCGCGGGCGGGGATGAGCTCCCGCAACGATGGCCAACAGCGCCTTGACCTCTCGGCCGGGTTCGACGGTGCGCATGATGCTGCCCATGACGGCGATGCCGATCGGCCCGGCGGCCAGCACCTCCGCCGCGCGGGTCGCATTGAGACCTCCGATCGCGAGCACCGGGACCGTCGCCGCCCGGGCGATCTCAGCAAGCCCCTTGCGACCGATCTCGGGGCCATATCCCGGCTTGCTGGCCGTCTCGAAGGCGGGGCCCGCGATGGCGTAATCGACGATGCCGGGGTCGATCGCCTCCGCCTCGGTGACGGTATGGAGCGATACGCCAATGAGCTTCTCTCGTCCCAGCATCTTTCGCGCCGCTGCCGGATCGCCACCCGCGGAGAGATGCACGCCGTCGCTGCCGCAGGCTGATGCCAGGGCAGCCTCGCCATGCACCGTCAGGCGCGCGCCGTGTCGCCGGGCGATTGGTAACAGCATCGACGCAAGCGCGATCTGATCCTCCTCGGAAAGATCTTTTTCCCGCATGCTGATCCAGCGACAGCCGGCCGCGACTGCCGCTCGCACGACATCAGCGAGCGGCAGTCGCGCTTGATGCCGATCGGTGATGACGAGCAGCGGTGGATCGGGGAGCTTCAAGTGCCCACGAGGCCGAATTGCGGGCTGGAGGGCTCCGCGTGTGCGAGCTTCGGTATGCGGCCGGCCAAGCGGGCCAATCGCCCCGCCTCGACGGCGGCACGCATGCTCGTGGCCATCATCACTGGATCGCGCGCCTTCGACACGGCGGTGTTGAGCAGGGCCGCGGCGCAGCCGAGTTCGAGCGCAAGAGCCGCGTCAGACGCCGTGCCGATACCGGCGTCGAGAACGACCGGCACCGGCGAGCGTACGCAGAGCAGCTCGATCAGGTGTGGGTTGCTGATGCCTAATCCCGAGCCGATCGGCGAGCCGAGAGGCATGACCGCCGCCGCCCCGGCATCGGCGAGCTTGCGGCAGACGACGGGATCCTCCGTGCAATAGGGCAGCACCGTAAAACCCTTCGCAACCAGCATTTCCGTTGCGCGCACGAGCTCTTCGGTATCGGGATAGAGCAGCTCGCGGTCGCCGATCACTTCGAGTTTGATCCAGTTCGTCTCGAGCGCTTCGCGCGCGAGTTCGGCGGTGAGAACCGCGTCCTTCGCCGTTTGGCAGCCGGCGGTGTTGGGCAAGAAATGGATGTGCTTGGGGATGAGGTCGACCAGGCTTTCGTCCTCGCCGGCAAGGCTGATACGCCGGATAGAGGCCGTCACCATCTCCGTTCCACTCGCGGCAATGGCGTCGAGCATGAGCTTGCGGTTGGGATAACCGGCGGTTCCGAGGAACAGACGGGAGCCGAATTCGCGGCCGGCAATGATGAGGGGATCGGACATCTGGGCTCCTTAGCCGCCCTGACGGGCGCGCACGATTTCGACGCTGTCGCCGGGGCGCAATTGCGTCTGTGGCCATGCCGCGCGCGGCACGATGGCGCCGTTGAGTGCGACCGCGATCCCGCGCTGTCCCGTATCGACCGCCTTTTCTTCGAGCAGCCCGGCGAGCGTCGCGACCACGAGTGGTTCGGTTTGCCCGTTGACTCGGATGCTTGCCTCAGCAGCGGTTTGCGTCATTCATTTCTCCCTATTCCGCGGCGGCAGGAAATGAGCCAAACCGCTCGATACCAAACGGGCGGATCGCCGCATCGACGATGCCATCGAGTGCGAGGCGCGCGATCGTGTCGGCGGTGATGGGCGCCAGCAGAATTCCGTTGCGATGGTGGCCGGTGGCATAGATGAGCCCGTCGATCGGCCCGGGGCCGAGGATCGGCGCGTCGTCGCGGCTGCCCGGCCGATGACCGACCCACATCTCATCGATCGGCAAGTCCTCGATCGCGGGCACGGCCCGCCAGGCCGCTTCCAGCAGGCTCAGCATGCCGCCAGCCGTGAGCGAGGTGTCGTACCCTTTCTCCTCGACCGTGGCGCCCACCAGCAGGCGCCCGTCCCGGCGCGGCACGAGGTAGGCACCGGGCGCCCAAACCACGTGGGTTAACAGCGGCACAGCCGGATCCGTGCGCAGGGCGAGCATCTGACCTTTGATCGGCCGTACCGGAGGCCGCAATTGTGGATCCACGCCATCGATGCTGCGCGACCACGCGCCGGCTGCAAGCACGACCACATCGGCCGCCACTTTGCTGCCGTCGCCGAAAGCGACGCCGTCGACACGCCCGCCCCGGGATGAAATTGCGGTCACTGACTGGTACTCGGTGATACTGGCTCCGGCTGCTTCAGCGGCGACGCGCAGTGCGGCGACCAGCTTGCGGTTGTCGACCTGGGTGTCTTCGGGACTGAACACCGCCCCAGCGAGCTTGCCCGCGAGATGCGGCTCACGCCGGCGGGTTTCCGCAGCTGAAATCCACTGCAGCGGCAACCCGAGTTTCTGCTGGAACACGAGCTGATGGCCGAGGCGCGCCTGATCGTCCGCGGTCAGCGCGAGCAGCAGCGTGCCCTCGGGCCGCAATTCCACGTCAATTCCGGCCACCTCGAGCAGCTCGGCAGCGAAAGCAGGCCACCGTGCCTGGCTTTCGCGACCCAGCGCGACGAGGGCCTCTTCGCCGGGCTCCGCCT
>DASQXF010000495.1:0-14188 GCA_035639895.1 Xanthobacteraceae bacterium | reverse complement strand
CCAGTATGCGCTCGACCGCAAGCAGTTCGGCCGCCCGCTTGCCGCCAACCAGCTCATCCAGAAGAAGCTCGCGGACATGCAGACCGAGATCACGCTCGGCCTGCACGCCGCGCTGCGGCTCGGGCGGCTCATGGAGCAGGGCCGTGCCGCGCCGCCGGCGGTGTCGTTGCTCAAGCGCAATAACTGCGGCAAGGCGCTCGAAGTCGCGCGCCTCGCGCGCGACATTCACGGCGGCAACGGCATCTCCGACGAATTCCATGTGATGCGCGTGCTGTGCAATCTCGAGACCGTCAATACCTACGAAGGCACTCACGACATCCACGCGCTCATCCTCGGCCGCGCCCAGACCGACATCCAGGCGTTTTTCTGATCGGTACTGCGTGTTCCGTTCATATCGGACTACATGCAGGCGCCATGGCCGGGCTTGTCACCGCAAGTCGGGTTTACCCGACTTGCGGCACTCTAATGGTGCGGAACTCGGGCAAGCCCGAGTTCCGATGCCATCCACGTCTTCATTTCAGCGGTGACACAGACGTGGATGCCCGCGACAAGCGCGGGCATGACGGACGGGCAGGCGATTCAACCTGATCGGGATGAGCCGGACGGCGGCAGCGCGGCAGCTTACCTGCGGGCAAGTTCGGCGAGGCGCCTTACCATCGCGCTCTGCGGATCCGCCAGCGCGTCGATGACCGTGAAATGATTCGTCCCCGGGATGGCCTCGTATCGGGTTTGCGCACCGGCCTTGCCCCAGCCGTCGGCGACGGTGCGGCTCTGGCGCAAGAACTCGCTCGATTCGAGGGCACCCACGACCGCATCGAACGGGCGTCCCTTCGGGGCAGGCCAGAACAGCGGCGAAACGCTGCGGGCCTCGCTCTCGTCGAGGCGCAGATCGTGCGCCATGGGGATGCCGACCAGCGGCGTGAGATCGAACAGCCCGGAGATCGAGTAGGCGGCCGGTACGAGATCCTGCGGCGCCTTCGGGTAGCGCGCCTGCCATTCGGTCGCCAGCATCGTCGCGGCGAGATGCCCGCCCGCGGAGTGGCCGTAGATCATCATGCGCTGACCGGTGCGCAGCCACAGGAATAGGCATGCGTGGCGGATCTGTTCGATGATTTCGGCAATGGTCACTTCCGGACAGAGATCGTAGCCGACGACCGCGACGGTCACGTCATGCGCATTGAGCCCACGCGCCATGTGGCTGAACAGCGAGGGGTCGAGCGAGCGCCAGTAGCCGCCATGGATGAACAGCGCGAGCGGTGCCTTGACCGCGCGGCGAGCCGAAAACAGGTCGATGAACTGGCGTAGCGACGATCCGTAACTCAATCCAAGCTCGGCGCGCCGTTCCTTCATCGCTTCCGCCCGGTAGTCCTCGGCCTCGCGCGCCCAGCGCGCGAAGATTTCCGGGTGCTCGGGGACGCGGGCGCGGTTGTTGTATTCGGTCTCGTAGTCGATCGGCATGCGTTCTCCCCCATGCCTCTCTATCATCTCTTGCCACCTGCGAGGAGAGGCGTCTTGCCTTTCGATCAATCGCAGCTATGTCTGGCGTCATGAAAGTGGACGGCAAACATACCCGTACCATCTGGCTCGAGGCGGACGGCTGGTCGATCGGCATCATCGATCAGACGGCGCTGCCGCACCGCTTCACGACCGTCTATCTCACGACCCTCGAGGAGGTCGCGCGCGCGATCGCGACGATGCAGGTGCGCGGCGCGCCGCTGATCGGAGCCACCGCGGCCTATGGGGTCGCGCTGGCGTTGCGCGCGGACGCCTCCGATGAGGCGCTCGAGCGTGCCTGTGCGATGCTCGCCGCCACGCGCCCGACCGCCGTCAACCTCAAATGGGCGCTCGACGAGATGGTTGGCGCCGTGCGCAACCGCGCCCGCGAAGAACGCGTCGCAGCCGCCTACCGCCGCGCGGCCGAGATCTGCGACGAAGACGTCGCCATCAATCAGGCGATCGGCGGTCATGGCGCGAAGCTGATTGCCGCGATCGCCGCCAATAAGAGATCCGGCGGAGCGGCGCAGGTGCTCACCCACTGCAACGCCGGCTGGCTCGCGACCGTCGATTTCGGAACCGCCTTGGCGCCGATCTATGTGGCGCACGATCAAGGGGTACCGATCCACGTCTGGGTCGATGAGACGCGTCCGCGCAACCAGGGCGCTGCGCTCACCGCCTGGGAGCTGGGCCAGCACGGCGTACCGCACACGGTCATTGCGGATAACACGGGCGGTCACCTGATGCAGCACGGCATGGTCGACATGGTGATGGTGGGGGCGGATCGAGTGACCGCCAACGGCGACGTCTGCAACAAGATCGGCACTTATCTCAAGGCACTCGCCGCCAAGGACAACGGCGTGCCGTTCTATGTCGGCCTGCCGTCCCCCACGATCGATTTTTCCCTGTCGGACGGGATTGCAGAAATTCCGATCGAACAGCGTGCGGCGGACGAGGTCGCAACCGTGAGCGGCCGCACCGCCGACGGCCGCATCGAGACCGTGCGCCTAGTGCCGGAAGCCTCGGCGGTGGCAAATTACGGCTTCGACGTGACCCCGGCGCGCCTGGTCACCGGTCTCATCACCGAGCGCGGCATCCTCGCGCCGCGGCGCGATGCGCTCGCCGCCGCCTTTGCCGAACGCGCGCGGGCAATCGCTGCCGCGGGATGATTTGACGGGCGCGTGGCTTCACCGCGCGCAGCAACTTGGTAAACTGGCGTCTTCAGTGCTTGGCGTGGACATAGCGCGTGCGGGGGGATCCCATGAGGCTCTCGTCTGCGGCTCCTGGTCACCTCCGGCGCCTGTTGGCACGGGTGGCGGTTGCCACCGTCGCTCTCATACTGGCGGGTGGGAGCCCGCGCGCCGACGCAAACAGGCAGGTCTACGAGCGTGCGCAGCACTATAAGGATGAAGCGCTCAAGCTGTGGGAGCAGCTTGTCAACATCGATTCCGGCACCGGCGACGAGGACGGCCTCAAGGCGGTCAGCGCAATCGCCACTGCGGAGTTGCAAAAGCTCGGTGCCCGCATCGAAACCTTTCCGGCCAAGCCTGCCGTCGGCGACAACGTCGTCGCCACGTTCACCGGGACCGGCAAAGGGCGAGTTCTGCTCATGGCGCACATGGACACGGTGTTCGCCAAGGGCACTGCGGGGGCGCGGCCGTTCCGCATCAAGGACGGCCGTGCCCATGGGCCGGGCGTATCGGACAACAAGGGCGGGATCATCGCGGCGCTCTACGTCCTGAAGATCCTGCAGGACCTCGATTTCAAGGACTACGGGCGGATCACGCTACTGTTGAATACGAACGAGGAGACCGGTTCGCTCGGCACGCGGTTGCTGATCGAGCAGTTGGCGAAGGAACACGATGTCTCGCTCAATCTCGAATCGGGGCGGCCAGCGGATGGCTTGGTGATCTGGCGCAAAGGGTCGGGCGCGATCAAAGTGGAGGTGAAAGGGCGCGCCGCGCATGCCGGCGTCGCGCCCGAGAACGGGCGCAACGCGGCGATGGAGCTGGCCCACCAAATTCTCCAGCTCAGCCGCCTCGGCAATCGCGAGAAAGGCACGACCGTGAATTTCACGGTGCTCAAGGTGGGCGACCGCAAGAACGTCATTCCGGACTACGCGGTCGCCGAAGGCGACGTGCGCGCGCTGAGCTCGGAAGAGTTCGATCGGGTGGAACGGGAACTTGCAACCATATCGCAGAACAAGCTCATTCCCGACACTGAAGTCACGACGAGCCTCACTCGCCTGTTTCCGATCATGCCGCAGAGTGCGCAGACGCAAGCGCTCGTCTCGCTCGCCCAATCGATCTACGCCGAGCTGGGCAAGACGCTTACGCTCGAAGGCAGCGGTGGTGCCGCCGATTCGAGCTTTTCCGCCGGCGTGTTCAAGCCGACGCTCGACGGATTGGGCTTGGTGGGCGGAAATGCCCACTCGCTTGAGGAATATGCCGAGGTGGAAAGCATCGCGTCCCGGTTTTACCTGCTCGCGCGGATGTTGATGGAATTGGGGCGGGGCAAGTAGAGTGGGTGGCAACTCGCGGAATGTAGTGGTTGGGAGTGCGGCATCGTGCGTGGCGTTCGGGTGCGTCGTGCAAGCACAATCGTACCGCTTCCGGGACTTCTTCATTCGATGAGCATTAGTTCGCTCGCCGCCGCGCTGCCCGTCGATGGTCGGCAATCGCCGACCGCGCTCGCCATTGCGCGCGGCACGAGCCGGCTTCTGCATTCGCTGGGATTCTCGGTAGTGAGCGAATTACCGCTGGCGTCGGGCCGGCGTGCCGACCTGGTGGCGCTCGACACCAGCGGCGAAGTGTGGATCGTCGAGATCAAATCGTCCATTGCGGACTTTCGCGCCGACCAGAAGTGGATCGAATATCGGCTGCACTGCGATCGGCTGTTTTTCGCCACCACGCTCGAGGTGCCGGGCGAGATTTTTCCGTCCCACGTAGGCCTCATCGTTGCTGACGCCTTCGGCGCATCGATCGTATGCGAGGCGCCCGAGCACCGGCTGCATGCAGCGACCCGCAAGAGCATGACGCTCGCCTTCGCGCGGGCGGCGGCGATGCGCCTTGCAGCGCTCTCCGACCCGGAAGTGCCTTACGGCTTGGAAACTTAGACGGCGCTTGCGATTGGCGGTTACTTCGGCGCCCGCTTGGCCAAAATGCGCTGCAGCGTGCGACGGTGCATGTTGAGACGGCGGGCGGTTTCCGAGACGTTGCGGCCGCACAGCTCGTAAATGCGCTGGATGTGCTCCCAGCGCACGCGATCGGCCGACATCGGATTTTCCGGCGGCTCGGCTTTGCGCCCGTCGAGCGCGAGCAACGCCGCAACCACATCGTCGGCATCCACCGGCTTGGAGAGATAGTCGACCGCCCCGAGCTTCACCGCGTTCACCGCGGTGGCGATGTTGCCGTAGCCGGTTAGGATGATGGCGCGGGCGTCGGGACGACGGCGCTTGAGCGCGGAAATCACGTCAAGCCCGTTGCCGTCTTCGAGGCGCATGTCCACGACGGCGAAGGCCGGCGATATCGTTTCGAGTTGGCTGAGCCCGTCGGCCACCGATTCGGCGGTAGTCACGGTAAAGCCACGGCTTTCCATGGCGCGGGCGAGCCGCTGCAGGAACGACTTGTCGTCCTCGACGATTAGCAGCGAGCGATCGGGGGGCATCGCCGCGACCAAATCGGCCATCGCCATTCGGGCCTCCACAGACGGTCCGGTGCGCCGGTCCAAACCAGGCGGCGACGAGTCACCCGGAAAGTGCGGACCTAATCTAGGTGGATACCCCACAACCTCAAGTGAATAATCGATAATGAAACGGCCAAGGCGGGCAGGGCGGACCAAAAAGCGGGACCGCCAATGGACTTAGCAGTCAGCACCGCGGTTACGACGCGAACGCCGTCGCGCGTTCGAAGTCGTTACGCTCCCAGCGTACGCGGACGATTGCGCCTCGATCCGGAAACGCACGGTTCTCGAAATCGAGTCTTGCCCCCGAGCGCTCCAGCAAGGTCTTGGCAATGAAGAAGCCCAGTCCGAGCCCGCTTGCTTCGCCATCAACGTTTCGCCGGCGTCGGTTGGTGACATAGGGCTCCCCGATCCGGTCCATGACCTCCGGCGCAAAGCCCGGACCATCGTCGGTGATCGTGACCGCGACGTCCTGACCGTTCCACGCGGCGGCGACCTCGACCCGCTCGTGGGCGAAGTCGACGGCGTTCTCGAGCAGGTTTCCGAGCCCGTAAAGGATCGCGGGATTGCGGCCGCCGACCGGTTCGGCCGCTTCGCCTGCTGAGAGCGCGACGTTGATTGCAACGCCGAAGTTGCGGTGCGGCGCGACCACTTCCTCGATCAGCGTGGATAGTTTCATACGATCGAAAGGCGCGCCGCTCGACAGTTCGGTGAGCTTCGCCAGAATGGCGCGGCAGCGCTTGGCCTGCTCGTTCAAGAGCCGAACATCGTCGGCATGCTCGGAATCCGGCTCGATCGCCAGCTGCAGCTCCTTGGCGATGAGGGTGATGGTGGCAAGCGGTGTACCGAGTTCATGCGCGGCGGCCGCGGCGAGCCCGTCGAGCTGCGAAAGGTGCTGCTCGCGGGCCAGCACCAGTTCGGTCGCCGCCAGCGCGTCCGCGAGCTGGCGCGACTCCTCGGTGATTTGCCAGGCGTGCATGCCGATGAACGCAATCGCGAGCAAGAGCGAAAGCCAAACCCCCATGACATAGACCGCCGGCAAGTCCAAAGGTTCGCTGTCCCATGGCAGCGGGTCGTGCACGAACACGAGCACGGTGGCGCAGGCGATGGCGAAGCCGCCGAGCATGAGAGTCATACGCGCGGGCAGCGCGGTGGCCGAGATCAGAACCGGTCCAAGAAAAAGGAACGCGAACGGGTTCTCCATTCCGCCGGTGAAGAACAACAGCACCGCCAGCTCGGCGATGTCGAAGGCAAGGAGCCATGCGGCCCGGTCGGGCTCCAGCCGCTGCGTCATCGGAAAGCGAATGCGCAATGCGACGTTGAGCCAGGCGGCGAGCGCGATGACGGCGAGGCAGGCCCAGATCGGCAGCTCGTAATCGAGCCCGAAATAGACCACCAGCACGGCGGTGGTCTGACCAATCACTGCAAGCCAGCGTAGCCGCACCAGCGTGTCGAGACGCACGCTGCGCCCCGTCCGGTGGGCTTCCTCCGCAGGTTGATCGGTCATGGCGACAATGTACGCCTTCGCCGCGCCTGCTCAACGGGCGCCAGCAGCGCTCGATCGCCGCAACCGGCTTGGCTCCCGATACCTCTTGCCTCGTGCGCGGCTCCGCGCCACATGTCGATTTCGCGCAACGCAACATCCGACATGTCCAAGACCGCCGAGCCCGTCATTGCCGTCGACCAGCTGGTGAAGCTGTACAAGACCACGACCGCAGTCGACGGCATCTCATTTGCCCTCGAACGCGGTTCCATCACCGGGCTGCTCGGCGGCAACGGCGCCGGCAAGACCACCACCATCGCTATGATCATGGGCCTGGTCATGCCGACATCCGGCACGGTCAGGGTGCTCGGCGCCGAGATGCCACGCCAGCGTTACCAGGTGCTGCACGAGATGAATTTCGAGAGTCCGTATGTGGACATGCCGCACCGTCTGACGGTGCGGCAGAACCTCAAGGTTTTCGGGCTGCTCTATGCAGTGGCGGACCTCGACGACCGAATAGCCTCGCTGGCGCGCGAGCTCGACCTGACGGAGTTTCTCGACCGTCCGACCGGCAAGCTCTCGGCCGGACAGAAAACCCGTGTCGCGCTCGCCAAGGCGCTGATCAATTCGCCGCCGGTTCTTCTTCTCGACGAGCCCACCGCCTCGCTCGACCCGGATACGGCGGACTGGGTGCGCGGCCACCTCGAGCTGTTTCGCAAACAGCGCGGCGCAACCGTCTTGCTCGCCTCCCACAACATGGCCGAGGTCGAGCGCCTGTGCGAGCGTGTCATCATCATGAAGCGCGGACGCATCGAGGACGACGACACGCCGCAGCGGCTGCTCGTCCGCTATGGCCGTCGGACGCTGGAGGAGGTGTTTCTCGATGTCGCGCGCGGGCGCGGCGAGGCGCGGGAGGCGGCACAGTGAGTCTGCCTTCGACCAGCGCCATCACCGTAGCCCCGCATCGCGTCGGAGCAATGGTGCTGCGTTATCTTTATCTGTTGCGTTCGTCCTGGACCAGGCTTCTCGAGCTGATCTATTGGCCGGCGGTGCAGCTTTTCGTGTGGGGGTTCCTGCAGTTCTACATTGCCCAGAATTCGGGCTTCTTCGCCCGCGCCAGCGGCGTTTTCATCGCCGCCGTGCTGATGTGGGACGTGCTGTTTCGCGGCCAGCTCGGATTCTCCGTATCTTTTCTCGAAGAAATGTGGTCGCGCAACTTGACCAACCTGATGATCAGCCCGCTGCGACCGATTGAATTCGTTTGCGCGTTGATGACCATGAGCCTTATCCGGCTTGCCATCGGCATGCTGCCGGTGACGTTCCTGGCGATCGCCTTCTTCGGGTTCAACGTTTACAGCCTCGGTCTGGCGCTCGCGGCGTTCTTCGTGAATCTGATCCTGACAAGCTGGGCCGTGGGCATTGTTGTCGCGGGCGTGCTGCTGCGCAACGGCATGGGTGCGGAATCGCTCGCCTGGACGCTCATGTTCGTGCTCATGCCGCTCACTTGCGTCTATTACCCGGTCAGCGTGCTGCCGGATTGGCTGCAAGTGATTGCCTGGATGCTGCCGCCCACTTACGTATTCGAAGGGATGCGCGCGCTGCTCATGGAGCACGTGGTGCGCGTCGATCTGATGGTCGAGGCCTTCGCGCTCAACGTGCTCTATTTCGTCGCCGGCGTGTTCGCATTCCTGCGGCTGCTCAGGAGCGCGCGCCGGGTGGGCTCGCTACTGCAAACCGGCGAGTAGCGGGGTTCCGGCGGCTTGATCATGCCTGCCTTGCTGCGGCGCGAAAGCAACAGTGGCCTTGAATGCTTATCTGTCTGGCGGCGGTGCGTGGGATAACCGTCCGGAGACATTGACTATATGTCAGATTCGCGACAGTCTGCTGCAGTGCGGCAAAAGCCGCTGAGGGCTGGGAAAATGGCGATTGGCGAATTCGGCGGCGCGCCGGTCGCAGCGGGCGACACTGGCCCGATGTATGCCGCGCCGGCCTATTGGCTCTATGAAATGAGCCAGGCCGCACTCAATCCCTCGCGTGCCTTTGCCGACGCTGCCCGCCTGTTCTATCGCAACCCCGCCAATCCCCTGTCCTATACCGCATTCGGCAAGACGATGGCCGCCGGCCTCGAACTCTTTGAGCGCTCGACGCGGCGCTACGGCAGGCCGGACTGGAATATCACGTCGACCGTGGTCGGCGGCGAGCAGGTCCCAGTCCGTATCTCGACACTTTGGCAGCGGCCCTTCTGTCGCCTCCTGCACTTCGAGCGCGCCTTCGAGCGCGCGCCGCGCCGTCCGCAGCCGCGCCTGCTCATCGTCGCCCCGATGTCGGGGCATTATCCGACGCTGCTGCGCGGGACGGTCGAGGGCTTTTTGCCCAACCACGATGTGTATCTCACGGAGTGGGTGGACGCGCGGATGATCCCGGTCTCGGAGGGCCGGTTCGATCTCGACGACTACATCGATTACCTGATCTCGATGCTGCATATGCTCGGCGGCGACGTGCATATCCTTGCGGTGTGCCAGCCCTCGGTGCCGGTTCTCGCGGCGGTCGCGCTCATGGAGGCCGAGAACGATCCCTACGTGCCCCACTCGATGGTGCTGATGGGTGGCCCAATCGACACGCGGGTCAATCCCACGCAGGTGAACATCCTTGCCGAAAGACGCGGCGTCGACTGGTTCCGCCGCAACGTCATTACCAAAGTGCCGTTTCCAAATCCGGGATTCATGCGCGACGTCTATCCGGGATTTTTGCAGCTGCACGGCTTCGTCAGCATGAATCTCGATCGACACATCGAGGCGCATCGCAAGCTGTTCCTCCACCTCGTTCAGGCCGACGGCGACTCCGCGCAGAAGCATCGTGAGTTCTATGATGAATATCTCGCGGTCATGGATCTGGCCGCCGAATTCTATCTGCAGACGGTCGAGACCGTGTTCGTGCGCCACGCCTTGCCTAAAGGCGAGATGACCCATCGGGGCGTTCGCGTCGATCCGGCGAAAATCCGCCGCGTCGCCTTGCTCACGGTGGAAGGCGAGAATGATGACATTTCCGGGGTCGGTCAGACCGAGGCGGCGCATCGCCTGTGCGTCAACATCCCGCCTGAGCGCAAGGCGCACTGGCTGCAGCCCGCGGTGGGCCACTATGGCGTCTTCAACGGCTCGCGTTTTCGCGCTGAGATCGTGCCGCGCGTTGCGGACTTCGTACTCTCGAATAACGCCGCGAACGCGCGCCATGCTGCGCGCCGCTCGTCGAGCAAAGTCGCTACGGCAGCGTTGCGCACCAGCGCCACCTCAGCCGCGATGGCGAGCGCGGCCAACGAGTAGGCGAGCGCCCAAGGGGAGTTGCCGGGGCGATGCTGCTGTGCCGCAATATTGCACGAAGGCGCGTTCCACCAACCTTTTTGGGTGATTCGTCGCGCCCGGTTTTCCGGCCCCCGCTGCTAAGCCATTGATGGGCATCACGATCCGGCTCGCTGCCGCGAGCGGGAGAGGCACGGCGGTGCGCTGGCCTGCCGAACCGGACACCGGGGAAAAATCTGAAGACAGATTCAAATCTTGAATAGCCCAAGATCTTGTGCTGGATAAGTGGAACAATCCCCAGCTCTAGGGGAGAGCCTTTATTTGTCGCCCGGACGTGCTGAGGCTTCTTGCGACTGTGGCAGTATTTCGCCGGGGTTGTTGCAGGGTAGTTCCATGTCCCTTCGCGCGTTGCTCTATCGCCGTCCGAGCGAGCCTTCGGTCGTCCAGGTCGTTTTCGACCAAGCGATCTATCCCGTGCGCCTGCGCCGTCATCGTCAAGCGCGCCGCTACACGCTGCGCATCGATGCTCCCGCGCGCGAAGTGGTCCTCACCATGCCGCCGCGCGGCAGCGTCAAGGAAGCAAAAGAATTCGCGCAGAAGCACGGCGGCTGGATCGCCGCGCGACTCAAGCGGCTGCCGGAAGTGGCGCCTTTCGCGCACGGCGTGGACGTGCCGCTGCGGGGTGATCCCCATCGCATCGTCAACCGCCGCGGCGTGCGCGGCACCGTGTGGACGGAGACCGACGAAAATGGCAGCCGGCTGCTCTGTGTCGCGGGTGAGCCGCCGCATGTCGACCGCCGCATCAGCGATTTCCTCAGGCGCGAGGCGCAGCGCGACCTCGAGGCCGCGAGCCGACGTTATGCCGCCAAGCTCGGCGTTCGCGTCAAACGCGTTTGCGTGCGCGACCAGTCGAGCCGTTGGGGTTCGTGCTCGAATACCGGCGTATTGTCGTTTTCCTGGCGGCTCGTTCTCGCGCCCTCATTCGTGCTCGAGTACCTCGCCGCGCACGAGGTCTGCCATCTGGTGGAGCTCAATCATTCGCCGCGATTCTGGCGGCTGGTGAAGCGTCTCTATCCGGAGCTCGAGCGGGCGAAGATTTGGCTCGACGTGCACGGCACCGACTTGCATCGCTACGGTCTCTGCGCCCGCCGCCCGTCAGGCGATCTCTGAAAATTCTCGGGCCGCTGGTTGCGACCAGGCTGGCATTTCGACCTTGTTCCGCTCACGACCGATCAACTCCCCCGCCTTCGTGCAGGCGGAAAGCGACAAGGATCTGTAGACCATCAATCGGGCGTGAAGCCGGAGTGAGACCGCGGCGCCGCCCGGCGCGCGATTCGCGCGCCACTCAATCGGTAATCTCCTGGTGCCGCTTGCGCGCTGCCGGTGCCACCATCACGATCAGAATCAGCACGGTCGCAATGAGGAAGGCGAGACTGATCGGCCGCCTGATGAACACCGACGGGTCGCCGCCCGACATCAGCATGGCCCGCCGCAGGTGCTCCTCGACCATCGGCCCGAGCACGAAGCCGAGCAGCATCGGCGCCAGCGGAAATCCAAGCTTCAGCCAGACGAAGCCGAGGATGCCGAACAGGGCGGTAAGATAGATCTCGAAGGAGGAATTGTTGACGCTGTAGATGCCGATTGCGGAGAACGCCATGATGGCAGGAAACAGCAGCCTGTAGGGAACGGCGAGCAGCTTCACCCACAGGCCGATCATCGGAAGGTTGAGCACCACCAGCATCAGGTTGCCGATCCACATGCTGGCGACCAGTCCCCAGAACAGCTCGGGCCGCATGGTCATCACTTCCGGGCCGGGCTGGATGCCGTGGATGGTGAGGGCGCCGAGCAGCAGCGCCATGACGCCGCTCGCGGGAAGTCCGAGCGTGAGCATGGGGATGAACTTGCACTGGGCGTCCGCGTTGTTGGCGGATTCGGGTCCGGCCACGCCCTCGATGGCGCCCCGGCCGAAGCGTGACGGATCCTGCGCGATCTTTTTCTCGACCACATAGGAGGAGAACGAGGCGATCGCCGGACCGGTGCCGGGCAGCACGCCGAAGAATGCGCCAATTGCGGTCCCGCGCAGGATAGGACCAAGCGAGTGCTTCAAATCTTCTCTCGACGGAAACAGGTTCCTCACCTTGGAGGTGAACAGCACCCGCTCGGACGTTGTGCCGAGATTGTTGATGATCTCCCCGACCGCGAACACGCCCACGGCGACCACGATGAAGCCGATGCCGTCGGTGAGCTCGGTGATGCCGAGGCTGAAGCGCTGAGCGCCCGTGTTCACGTCGGTGCCGACGATGCCGAGCAAGAGCCCCATCGCGACCATGGCGAGCGATTTGATCATATCGCCCTGGGCCAGCACGGCCGCGGCGACCAGACTCATCAGCATCAGCGAAAAATATTCCGGCGCGGCGAACTTGAGCGCCAGCTCCGCCAGCGGCGGCCCGAACAGCGCGATCAGCAGCGTGCCCACGGTGCCGGCGAAGAATGAGCCGATTGCCGCGACCGCAAGCGCCGGACCGGCGCGTCCCTGCCGCGCCATCTGGTAGCCGTCGATGCAGGTGACCACGGCGGCGGTTTCGCCGGGCAAGTTCACCAGGATGGCGGTGGTCGAGCCGCCGTATTGCGCGCCGTAATAAATGCCAGCGAGCATGATCAACGCACCGACCGGGGAGACGCCGAAGGTGATCGGCATCAACATCGCGATCGTGCCGAGCGGGCCGATGCCCGGCAGTACGCCGATGAGGGTGCCCACCAGCACGCCGATGAAGCAGTAGAGCAAATTCTGCAGTGTGAGCGCGACGCCGAAGCCGAAAAATAGGTTGCCGAACAGGTCCATGAGGTCGTCAATAGTCGGCAATGAGCGGGTAAGGCAGGCCGAGCCCCCAGACGAACAGGGCGACCGAAACCACGCTCAGCGCCGCCGCCAACAACAGCACTTCGACGAGCTTGAACTGCGGGCCGGCCAGCGCGGAGCCGAAGATCAGCACCAACAGCGCGGGCAGGAAGCCGGCATGCGTCATCAGCACGCCGAACAACACCAAGGCGAGCGGCAGCACGATCATCGCGCGTAGCGGCCACGAGCCCTGGATCTCATCGGTGCTGCGAAGCCCCGAGACCACGAGATAGAGCCCGAACAGAATCAGGATCCCGCCCAGCACCGTCGGAAAATAGCCGGGCCCCATGCGCAACGTGGTGCCGAAGGCATAGTTGCGGGCGATGATCACGGTCGCCGCGCCGGTTGCGATCAACATCGCGCCGGCCCAGAGGTCTTTGTTGTTGGAGAGCTTCATCGACAGCTCTATGCCGAATGATCGAACGCGATGGGCGCCGTCAGCGCTGTCATGCCCGCGCGCCGATTTCGGGTTTACCCGAGATCGGCATTTTGGGCGCGCAAGCCGGCAACGGCCGACTTGTGGCCGGACATCCAGTCACTCCCGACGCGGAAGTGAGACACGGCCTATGCCAGCGGCGAGTTTAGGGGATGGCTCGGTTTCGCGGGCCCATCACCCGCTAATCCGCTTTGATGCTGCCCTCCTTCACGACCCGCTCCCATTTGCCCATTTCCTTCACCATGAAGTCGCCGAACTCGCGCGAGCTCATCCGCATCACCTCCGCTCCCTGGGAGGAGAGCTGCTTCTGGACCTCGGGCGAGTCCTGGATCGCCAAGATCTCCCCGTGCACCTTCGCGACGATGGCTGCTGGCGTGCCGGCAGGCGCCACGATGCCGATCCAATTGGCAACGTCGTAGCCCGGCACTCCGGCTTCGGCGACCGTCGGAACGTCCGGGAGCACCGGGCTGCGGCTCGTCCCGCCGACCCCAAGCGCCCTGAGCTTGCCCGAGCGGATATGCGGCGTCGTCGTGATCGTCGTGGCGAACGCTATCTTGGTGTGGCCGCCGACGACGTCGATGATCGCCGGGCCACCACCCTTGAACGGCACGTGCAGGATATCGACGCCGGCCGTGAGCTTGAACAGCTCGCCGCCCAAATGCATGAAGCTGCCGACACCCGCCGAGGCATATTGCAGTTGTCCCGGCTTGCCCTTGGCGAGCGCGACCAGCTCTTTGACCGATTTGACCGGAAGCTCCGGGTTAACAACGAGCACGTTCGGGGCGGCAGCGAGGAAGGCGATCGGGACGAATGCTTTGACCGGATCGTAGTTGAGTTTGTAGAGCCACGGGTTGACCGCGTTCACGATCGAGACGATGAGCAGCGTATACCCGTCCTTC
>DASQXF010000494.1:0-2572 GCA_035639895.1 Xanthobacteraceae bacterium | reverse complement strand
CTCGATCAGACCCGTCCCGACATCGAGGTCCCGGTCGTTCGCGTGATCGTTCCAGGATTGCGCCATTTCTATCGTCGCTTCGCGCCCGGCCGGCTCTACGACGTTCCGGTCAAGCTCGGATGGCGCGACCGGCCGCTGTCGGAAGACGAGCTCAATCCGCTTCACCCGCAGACGTGAGGGTCATCCCCGCTTGCGCGCTCCGGGAGCAAAGCGAGGTCGAACAACTGTCCCGGCAACGCTATCCGCCCGGCTTGGTCCTTACATCAGGCTCGAGGCGGACGCGGACGGAACGATCCGCGCCTGCTTCGCTGGGCACTCGGTTGGTCTGGGACAGTTCAGCGCAGCTGCCGCGGATCGCGCGCAGAATCTGCACGCCGGTCTGCCGCTGCACTCATTTGTGTCCGGTCGCCGCAGCATCGACAAGGACATTCATCGATTGGTCCTGCGATTGGCCCGGCACGGTTTGTTGGAGTATCGCCTTGGGCGCTCGCGCCACGGCAAGGATCAGGTCGTCATCGAGCCGCAGGTTGCCGATTATTGGCCGCGAACGCCGCCGCTGCGTAGTGCCGATGCTCTGGTCCTGTCGCGGTTCGCGTATCTGCGCCGGCGCGCCAATGAGCTGGTCCTGGAATCGCCGCGCGCCGGCGCGTTGTTTAGGATTTGCGATCCCAGGATTGCAGCGACGGTCGCCGCCTTGGCCACACCGCATCCGCTCAAACAGCTTCGTCGGCAAGCTGGCTTTCCCGGACTCGAACTTCTCGCCCTCCTGCTCGATTGCCAACTCCTGCTCAGGGTCGACGCCCCGCGCGCCAGTGGCCTGCGGTCGGAGGAGGGTGACGACAACCTCGTGCTCTGGGACTTTCATGATCTTTTGTTCCACGTGCGCAGCAGCGAAGGCCGGCACGCCAACCCGCTGGGCGGGCTTTATCCTTATGCGGATGTCATGCCTCCGTTGCCTGCGGTGCGGCCCAGTTGGCCTGGAAAAGCAATCGATCTGCGGAAGATTTCCCCCGCGCAATCGCAATCGATCTCGCCGGCGGCAAAGCTGTTGCGCGAGCGCCATTCGACCCGCAGCTTCGATGACGGGCGGCCGATCACGCTCGCCGAGCTTGCACGGTTTCTGGATGGCATCGCGCGGGTACAGTCGACGTTTAAGAGCAGGGCTGATCCCGGCGGCGACGGTGACGTGGTGGAGTATGCGGTAAGGCCCTATCCGTCCAGCGGCGGCAGCTACGAGCTCGAGCTCTACCTCGCCGTCGACAAATGTGAAGGGCTTGCCCGTGGGTTCTATCATTATGACGCCGGCGCACACGCGCTCGCCCCGATCGAGGTTCGTGCCCACGAGCTCGACTCGCTACTGGTGGCAGCCGAATTCGCGATGGCCGCACCTGCCCCGCCGCAGATCCTGATCACCATCGCCGCGCGGTTTGGCCGAGTGTCATGGAAATACAGCTCGATCGCCTATGCGCTGATTCTCAAGGATGTCGGCGCACTGATGCAGACGTTTTACCTCATGGCGACCGACATGGAGCTCGGTGGATGCGCCATCGGAATCGCCAATATCGATCTGTTCGCAAAAATGACGGGCATTGAATTTCACGTCGAGGGGCCGGTCGGTCAATTTGCACTCGGCCGCGCTGCGAAACTGGACGCGCCCAACTGACGCGATTATCGTAGGCGCGGCTTCGCTCACCCAGATGTGCCGCAGCCCATGAAACCTTGGCGGCCGATCGTTGCGCTCGTGACCACGATCTTGTTCGGCTGTCTATCGGCCTGGCAGGCCGAGGCGGGCACATGGATATGCTGGTATCCCGATCGCGTGTGCACGACCATTGTCAAATCTGCTCCGGTCGCTCCCGATTGGATGCGCGCCCGTCATCGCAAGCCGCCTCCATGCCCGCGGGGATTTTGGGGGGTCTGCGGTGAGTGTCCCTGTTAGTCTGAAGCTTGGAGCAACGCGGCCATCACCGTTAGGTCCACATCGAGATCATCGCGCGAGATCCGAGGGAGGATCGCCATGACGCTTGCCCGCCGCAAATTCTTGCGTATCGCCGCGGGTGCTGCCGCGTTCTCGGGCATCGCGCGTGCCGCCAGCGCGCAGAACTACCCCGCGCGGCCGCTGCGGCTGATCCTCGGCTATCCGGCCGGCGGCTCGACCGATCTGGTGGCGCGCATCATGGGCGCGTGGCTCACTGAGCGGCTGGGCCAATCCGTCGTGATCGAGAACCGGCCGGGCGCCGGCACCAATCTCGCGGTCCAGGCGGTGGTTGCATCGCCGCCCGATGGCTACACGCTTTTGTTCGTGGCCACCACCAACGCGATCAACACGAGCTTCCATGCCTCGCTGCCGTTCGACTTCCTGCGTGACCTTGCCCCGGTCGCCGGCCTCGTCGAGTTGCCGTTCGTCATCGAGGTGAACCCGTCGCTGCCGGCCAACACCGTCGCCCAGTTTATCGCGCACGCGAAAGCCAATCCTGGCAAGATCAACGCGGCCTCGTTCGGCACCGGCACGGTCAGCCATATGGCGTGGGAATTATTCAAGCTCATGGCCGGCGTCGAAATGGTGCACGTG
>DASQXF010000493.1:0-4630 GCA_035639895.1 Xanthobacteraceae bacterium | reverse complement strand
CACACGGCGTCCCGGTCGTCGGCACGACAGCGGGAGCGATTCCCGACACGGTGCCGGCCTCCGCCGGCGTGCTCGTGCCCCCCGACGATATCGACGCGCTCGCGGCCGCGTTGCAACGGCTCATCGAGAACCCGGCAGATCGCGAGTGTCTCGCCGCCGGCGCCCGTGCCGCCATGTTTCCATCGTGGCCACAGCAAGCTGCCTTATTCGCCCGAGTCCTGGAAAGCGTCGGATGAGCGAATACTCCACAGAGTGGCTGGCATTGCGCGAACCTTATGATCTCGCCGCGCGCAACGCCGTAGTGCTCGAGAGCGTCGCCAGGACTTTCGTCGGGCAGGCGACAATCTCCGTGGTCGATCTCGCTTGCGGCACCGGCGCGATGCTGCGGGCACTGCGGCCGCATCTTCCCTCGCGCCAGAGCTGGAATCTGGTCGACAACAACCTCAGCCTTCTGGCGCGGGCTTCCCCATCCGGAAGTCCGCCACACCTGACCGTCACCACCACGACCGTCGATCTAGCGCACGATCTCGAGCGCGTGCTGGACGGTCCAGTGGATCTCGTGACGACATCGGCGCTGCTCGATCTTGTTTCTCCCGAATGGCTCGATCGTCTCATCGTCGAGGTGGCAGCGCGACGGCTGCCATTCTATGGCGCCCTTACCTATGACGGCCGCGCCGTTGCCGAACCGGTCGTACCCCACGATGTGGAGCTTCTGGCGGGATTGAACCTCCACCAGCGCACCGACAAGGGCTTCGGTCCCGCGCTTGGCCCGAGCGCGGCGGCGTGTGCCACCCGCCGGTTCGAGCAATTCGGTTACCTCGTCGTCGAGGGCCACTCCGATTGGCTGTTCGGGCCCGAGGATCGCGACATTCAGGAGAGGCTATTTTCCAGCTGGGCCGAGGTCGGGCTGCTGACGACGACGCTGTCGTCGCACGAGATCGCACAATGGCTCGCCTGGCGGCGGCGCCATCTAGCGCAAGGACGTTCGAGGTTGCGCGTTGGTCACGTCGATATTTTTGCCCGTCCGATCGGCAGGCGTTGAGCACTGAGGTCGCAGTCGAGCAGCACGTCATCGCCAAGATTGTAGGCCCGCATAGGCGCGCGCATCGCTTGATCGAGCCGTTCGATCGGTGGCAGCGTAAAGCTCGGTCGTCCGGCGCCGAGCACGATGGGCGCGACCAGAACATGCAGCCGATCAAGACAGCGCGCCGCAACGAATCGGGAAACTGTGTCGGTTCCTCCTTCCACGAGAATGCGCCGGAACCCGCGCTCGGCCAGCGCGGCGAGAATAGCGCTCGGGGCAAGCTGACCGTTGTCCGCGTCCACCGATACGAGTTCGACCCCGGCGGGAAGCGCTGCAGACGTGTTGGCGGCGGTCACGACAATCCGCCGGGTACCGTCGGCCGATAATACGCGCGCGGCCGGTGGCAACCGACCTTTCGGATCCACGATGACGCGTGCAGGGTTGGGTCCCTCGACCCGTCGCACGGTCAATAGCGGATCATCCGTGATCGCCGTGCCTACGCCGATCACCACCGCATCGACCAGCGCCCGCAGGCGGTGCAGATGAACCAACCCGGCCTCGCCGTTGATGTAATGGGAGTGTCCGCTCGCAGTGGCGACGCGGGCATCGATCGACTGTCCGCATTGCCCGACCACAACGAGATCGTCGATCATGCCTTGACGCAGCGGACCGAAAATATCCTTCCACGGCTGCGGCAGGGAACGATTGGCATTGCGAAACGTTTCCGGAATCGGCGCCCACAAGGCGGATCCGGAGACACCTTGGATGCCGCCGGCTTTGATTGGATCCGGCTCGGCATGGCGTCGATCCGGCATCGTCAAATACCTGCTTTCGTCGCGGGCTGCTCGGTGGCATGATATTTGCGGAAAAACGAATGGCAAACACGCGCAATGAAAAAGATTTTGCCGAAGGAATAAACTTCATCAGGGCGAGTTCTTATTCGGTCCACATGATTTGTGCTTGGCGTGGTTCAGCGACGCGTGTGTGAGATGGCTGGGAGTGGCACGTTCCGCCTGTTCGGCAGGCCAGAGCAAGTCGCCGTAGAGCGTGGTCTTGCGGAATTTCGCTCCGGCCGGCCCGTCGTCGTGATGTCCGGCGACAAGGGGGTGATGGTCCTGCCGGTCGACGGGATGACCGACGAAGGACTTGCCTCTTTCCGACTGCTGTGCGAGCCGGCGCGGCCCTATCTGCTCGTTACCGCGCGTCGCGCACGTGCCCTGGGACTGGACCGGGCGGCGCCAACGGGTTTGGCCCTCGGCGATCTCTACGACCGCTCTGCCATCTTCTCACTCGCCGCGGACGCGCAAGTCACCCGGCGTCTCGATGTCATCCCGGCCGGCGCAGCGGCGACAGCCGCCATCGAACTTGCAAAACTCGCTCAACTGCTCCCGGCCTTGCTCGTGTGCGAGGCTACCGCGCAGGCGGCAAATGCGAGCGAGGTACCGCTCGTCGCCGTGGCGGCAGACGCGGTCGCGCAATTTCGCCGCACTGCGATCGCAACCTTGGCAGTGGTTGCCGAAGCGGCCATCCCGCTCAGCGGGGGGATACCGGCCCGGTTCGTGATCTTTCGCGACGCGGTCGGCGGCACGCCGATCGCCGTGATCGTGGGAAAACCTGATCTCGCTCAACCGGTCCTGGTGCGATTGCACTCGGCGTGTCTGACGGGAGATGTATTCGGCTCGCGACGATGCGACTGCGGGGATCAGCTTCGTCTGGCGCTGCCGCAGCTCGCGCAACGCGGCGGCGGGATCATTCTTTACTTGGAGCAGGAAGGCCGCGGTTTGGGACTCGCCAACAAGATCCGCGCCTACCAGCTGCAGGAAGCCGGGCTCGACACCGTGGACGCCAACACCGTGCTGGGTTTCGACGATGACGAGCGCGACTACGGCGTCGCGGTGCGCATGCTGCAACTGTTGGGCTGCACGCGGGTGCGGCTGCTGACCAACAACCCGGCGAAGCTCGACGGCCTCTCCCAGGCGGGCATCGACGTGTCCGGACGCGTGCCTCTGCACGGACCTATCAATGCCGACAACCGACGCTATCTTGCCGCGAAGGCGGCTCGCGCCGGACACAAGCTCGATCACATCCTCGACGTGCTCACCGAGGCCGCAGACGAATCGCGCGAGCCTTGACCACTCGGCGTCTCCGCGACGCGGTATGTGCGGGCCAGCATCGCTGCCACGCCGCCGGCGAGCGCGGCGAGCACGCACCAATAGGCATAACGGAAATCGGACGCCACGCCGGCCACGAAGAACGTCATCACATAGACCACGGCGGAAGCAGTGACGCCGATGGTGAAGGCTCCCGCCGGCGTCGATCTTGCCGGCCAAGCGAAGATGCCCGCGGCCACGGCAAGGGCGAGCCAAAACCCCGGCCGAAACAGGAGTGTTGGCTGAAGCCTGTCGTGCAGCGCCACCAACGGGGTGAAGTAAGGGCTGCGGCCATAGCCCGCGGACGGGTCGAGCCAATCCCACACCGGCAGCACGAGATTCGAACCGGCGAGAAATTGCCACATGAATGTCGCGCGGTGGCCGAGATAGGCAAAGGGATGTTTCGAGATGGCCTGCCACCATGCCTCGACCAGCCGCGGCGTGCCGAAGATCGTGTCGTCCGGCCGCTCGAGTCGCCGCATCACGAACGGGCAAGGCTCTACGTGCCAATATGTGTCCCAACGCACCGGGTCGTAGCATTTGCTCGTCAATAGCAGCGCTTGATCGGCGCTCCATGCGACGGGAAACTGGTTTTCTCCGGTGAAGTGGGTGATGCCGCCGAGATCGAAGACAAAGATGGAGTGCAAAGGATTCTGGCGCTCGGCTCGCAGAAGATCGTAGTAGACGACGGGGACCAGCGCATAAAAGAGAGCCAGCGCGGGCACGAACGCGATCGCCAGCCGTCGTAAATCGAACCGCATGGGCCAAATGACGTAGGCGGCGAGAATCGCCGCGGCGACCAAGGCATTCGGCCGCAGCAAGACGCCAAGCGCGACCAACAGTAACGTCGAGCCCTGGACGGGCGCGCGCCATCGCGCGTTGCGATCGGCCGCAAAAAAGACGAGCACCGCCGCGACGAGCCAAACGACTCCGAACAGGACGTCACGCCAGATCATTCCGACAAAAAAGAATGCCGGCGGCACGAGCGGGACGAGCGCGGTCGCGAGGCCGAGCCAGAGCGAGCGGCGCGCAGCAAGGAAAGCGAGCAAGCCGAAGGCGAGCCAGTACAGGGCGGCCGTGAGCAGGAACATGCTCGCTGAGCCCGGCGCGACCGGATCGATGAGTCGCCAGAGCACCGCCATGGCCGGCGATTGCCAATCGCCAAAGTGCCGGGCCATGGCGTCGGCATAGACATAGCGGGCATCGGCCGTGCTGTAGCCGGGATAGAAGACCAGCACGGTCAAGCCGTAGCCGCCCACCGCCGTGCAGAGCGCAAGCAACCAGCTCTTGCTCTGCGCAGGAGCCCTCGCTGCGATCGGATCGCTGCCCTCGACGGCTGCCATTTCCCACGATCAACGGCTCATCGAGAGAAAGATGCTGGAGCCGCCGGACCTTGCGATTATCATCGCCTCGGTTCCGGTGCAAACCGCGGTATCCGACGCTCTAGTCAAGCTGG
>DASQXF010000492.1:0-4057 GCA_035639895.1 Xanthobacteraceae bacterium | reverse complement strand
GTCAGATCGCGCACATCGAGCAGCGCAATCGCGGTCATGTTACGTGCGCCGCTGCGGGTCGACGATGTCGCGCAGCCCGTCGCCCAGAAGATTGAAGCAGAACACCGCGGTCATCAGCGCGGCGCCGGGAAAGAACGCAATCCACCATTCGCCCGAAACCATGAAGGCCGCGCCCTCCGCGACCATGATGCCCCACTCGGCGGTCGGCGGGCGCACCCCGAGGCCGATGAACGATAGCCCGGCAGCATTGAGAATTGCGTAGCCCATGGTCAGCGACATCTGCACGATCATGATCGGCATGATGTTCGGCAGAATCTGCGTCAGCAGGATGCGCAGCTCCCCATTTCCCGAGAGCCGCGCGGCAAGAACGAATCCGACCTCGCGGCGTACATTGGCTTCGGCCCGCGCGACCCGGGCATAAAGCGGGAAGTTTACGATCGCAGTGGCGAGGATGATGTTCTGCACCGTGTTGCCGAGCGCCGCGACGATGCCCATGGCGAGCACGAACAGTGGGAACGCCATGATGGTGTCGGCGGTCCGTCCGACGATCCGGTCGGTCCAGCCGCCGAAGAACCCGGCGGCCACCCCGGCAAGCCCGCCCATCACGAAGACGAGGGCGACTGATGTGACGGCAATGAAGAAATCGAGCTGCGTCGCGACGATGACGCGGCTGAACACGTCGCGACCGAGCTGGTCGGTGCCGAACCAGTGCCGGACCGACGGGGGACTGAGCGCCGCGTCGGTGTTGCTTGCGAGGGGATCGTACGGGACGAGAGCGGGCCCGAGCAGGGCTGCGAGCACGATCAGCACGAACAGCCCGAAAGCAGCGCCGGTGACAGGATTTTCCGAGATGACATAGCGGGCATGGCGAAGGGTTGAGCCGAGCGCGCTCGATCCGCGCAGGGAGCATGGGGCGAGATCGGTCATGCCTCGACCCTCACGCGCGGGTCGATCAGCCCGTAAAGAATGTCGATCAGCAGGTTGAGGGCGACATACATCACCGCCATGGTGAGAACGAAGCCCTGCACCGGCGCGAAATCGGAGGCGATCAGCGCTTCCACCGCGAACGAACCGATGCCCGGCCAAGCGAACACCTTCTCTACCAGCACGTTGGCGCCGAGCAAGAAAGAGAACACCATGCCCAGTGTGGTCACGACCGGGATCATGGCGTTGCGAAACGCGTAGGTGACGATCACCGTGTAGGGCGCGAGCCCGCTGGCGCGTGCGGTGCGTACGAAATCGGAGGCGAGCACCGCCAGCATGGATGCGCGAGTCATGCGCGCGATCGGTGCGAGCGAGAAGATGCCCAGCGTCGCCGCCGGAAGGATCAGTTGTTTGAGGCTTGCGAGAAACACCTCTCCGTTGCCGGCAATCGCGCTGTCGATCAGATAAAAGCCCGTCACCTGCGGTGGCGGGCTGAAAAAAACGTCGAGCCGGCCGAGCGGTGCCGGCGCCCAACCCAGCAGATAGTAGAAGACGTAAACCAGGATGAGACCGGTGAAGAACACCGGCAGCGACACGCCGGCGGTCGCCAGCACGCGACAGGCATGATCGATGAGCGAGCCAGGCCGTGTCGCCGCCAGGATGCCGAGCGGCACCGCGATAGAGACCGACAGGATCAAACCGAGCAGAGTCAGCTCGGCGGAGGCGGGCAGCCGTTCTCGGATTTCCTTGCCGACGGGCTGCCCGGTGGTCAGCGAATTGCCAAGATCGCCACGCGTGAGGTCCCCCACATAGCGGCCGAACTGCACGATCAGCGGCTTGTCGAGCCCGAGATTGACCCGGATCTGCTCGATCGCCTCCTTGGTCGCGGCAGGTCCGGCGAAATAGGCAGCGGGGTCGCCGGGCAGCGCGCGCGTCAGCAGGAACGTGACGATGACCACGCCCACAAGGCTCGGCACCGCCACCAGCAGTCGTTTGAAGGCCATGCGCAGCATGAATTCTCCGCTAGACTCGGCACGGCTGGGCTGCCGCCAGCCATGTCGCCTGCGCTAGCCCTTTGCGAGGGTGCGATAGTCGAGCTGTCGGTGGAACCAATAGCGGTAGCCCGAAATGTTCTTTTGCATGGCGACATTCAGGTAGGGTTGGAACAGCGGGATGCGCGGGACCTCGTCGAAGGCCTTGCCGATGAATCCGCGCACGCTCCTGTCGTAGCCTGCGCTGTCACCCTCGGCAGCCGCCTTGCGCGCGGCGTCGATCAGCGCATCCATCTCCTTGTCCTGATAGCTCATCGTGTTGAACACGGCGTTTTGGCCGTGATAGCACCAGAAGAAGAAGTACTCCGGGTAATCCAGCCAGCCGGAGAAGAAGTTCACGATCATCGGCAGCTCCTTCTTGAGGAGCTCGGCCCGCCAGTTGGCCCCGGGGATTTTATTGATCGTGGTCTTGATCCCGATCTGCGCAAGGCTCTCCTGCACGAGGACGCAGATCGGCTCGCCGATGACGGCAAAGCCGAGATCGAACGACAACGTGGTTTCCAGTCCGTTCGGCAAACCTGCTTCGGCCAGCAGCGCCTTGGCCTTGGCGATGTCGGTCGAGTAGCCATGCGGCTGCGGCCACACGAGGTTCGATGCCGCGTTCGACTCGGCGCCGAACATCGGGTTCGCGAGCCCATACATCACTGCGTCCATGATCTTCTGATAGGGAACGGCGTAAGCGACCGCCTGACGCACTTTGACGTCATTGAACGGCGGGTTCTTGCAGTTCAAGCCGAGATACCAGATGCCATTGCCGATCGGCGTCGTGGCGACGGCGATCTTTCCGGCTTGCTTGAGCTCGGCGAAGTCCTTGTTCGGCAGATCGAATGAAATGTCGGCATCGCCGCGCTCGATCAGCGCGCGCCGGTTGCCGGCGGATGGAATGATGCGCCAGATCACGCGCCGGATTTTCGGCAGCGGACCGGATTTCCAGTCCTCGTTGCGCTCGTAGACCACCTCGCTGCCGGCCTGCCAGCTGCGCACCTTGTAAGCGCCGCCGCCGGCAATGGCCGTCTTGGTGTACTCGAGACCCCAGGGGTCCTTTTCGGTGGCGTGCTTCTTGATCAGCTCGGAGTGATAGACGGCAGGCACGATGACCGCGAGGTCGGGGGTCGTGAGCCGGTCCTTGCGAATGAAATCGACCCGGAAGGTGTGATCGTCGACCGCGACGAACTGCTCGGGCTTTTCCAGCGAGCCCGCCTTCATCTGGAAGGTCGGAAAGCCGCCGACGCTGACGGCGCGGTCGAACGACCACTTGACGTCTTTCGCGGTGATCGGCGTGCCGTCGTGGAAGGTCGCGTTGCGGCGGAGCTTGAAGGTGATCGACATCGGTGCGGTCGACCATTCCTCGGCGAGCTCGGGAGTGAACTTGTCGCGATCGTAGGACGCAGTGCCGTCCGGAAGCGTCTTCACGCTGTGCGACATCAGCCGATCGTAGCAGTTCCACGACACCTCGTAGCCCGGCCGGTTGGTGCCGACGCCGTGAATGTCGAAGTTGTTGGGCCCGCTCTCGGTGACGAAGAGGAGCGTCTCCTGGCGCGACTGCGCCTTGGCGGGCGAGAACACCGCAGGCGCCGATACCATGCTGGCGCCTGCGAGCGCGGCGGTGGATTTGAGGAAGTCGCGACGTTTCATGGAGGCCTCCCGGTGTCTTTTGGGGCAGTCGGGGGCTACGCTCTCAAGGGACATGCCAGAATCAGAACGGCGCCCTGAATACCGGGCAAGCCATTGATTGCCATTGGCTTATCTGAAACGTCCAAATCCGCTGCAGCGCTCCGCCACAACGGATTGCTAAAATTGCGAGCGTGTTGCTCAAATCTTAGGCAGATCACGCTACGCCCTCCCCGAAAGGGAAGGGCGCAGTAACGAGCGCCTCAGACCCGCGCTACTGCCTTTCCGCCTGCGCCTTCAGTGCCGATAACTCCCCCTCGCTGCGGAAAGTCATCACCGCAACCTTGCGCGTGCGGTAGTACGGCAGGATCACTTCGAGCTTGCCGTCCCGTTCGGCGATCGCGATGTAGCGCGCCTCAGTGCCGCGGTTCGGAAGGTCGAACAAGGTCCATTGCCCATTGCCCGGATCG
>DASQXF010000491.1:0-2136 GCA_035639895.1 Xanthobacteraceae bacterium | reverse complement strand
GTGATCGACTTGAACACGGCGCGATCGTCTTCCTTGTATGGAAGCTCGTCCACGCCTTCCCAGCGGTAATCCTTGGCCCTGCGGTGGATCGTCTTGTCACGGTTCGCCATGACCTACCCATAGGCATAACGATGAACTTCGGCCACGAAGGCTAAAGTTGCCTCGCGCAGATGCTCGCGCGCCTCGAGCAGCGCGCCGCCGATCAGCAGCATCACGTCGGCGCCGTAGAAATCAAGCATTTCGCGCACGCGATCCGTGGTCATGCCGCCGGCCGGCACCGGGATCGCCGGGCGCAGCCCGTCGCGCCGGTCCAACGCCGCGTGGGCGAGCGCACGGCACGTATTTGGGGAGTAGCCGAAGCGTCCGCCATAGTTCGGGAAGATCACCGCATCGGCCCCGAGGATGCGGAACAGCTTGCCCAAGAGCAGGGGTGGAGAAATCCGCGCGGCCCCGGCCATGGTGGGATGCGCGACAAAGGCGACAGCGGGATGCTCGCGCACGAGCCGATGGAAATTGGCGAGGCCCGCGATCATCGGCGCGACCATGACGGTATCGATGCCGGCGTCCTTGGCCATCGCGATCTGGGCGCGCATGCCGTCGAGATCGCCCGACAGGCTCGGCACGTAGCGCGCCGCGCCGCTTTGCTGCTGGACGCTCCGCAAAGCGACAGTGACGGCTTTGAGCCGCGCCGCGAACGGCGAATAAGCCTGGTCGGCAAGCCCGTGGTCGTCCTTGATGTAGTCGATGCCGGCTTGCGCCAAATCTTTGGCAAGCTCAGCGAGCCGCGCGGGAGACAGGCCTTGCGGCTTGAGCGGCGAGCAGGTCAACGCCCGCGCCGGCGCGCCAACTCGTTGCCGCAATTCTTCGAGCCCGTGGCGAGGACCGCCGAAATTTTCAATCAGCTCTTTCGGAAATGCGACGTCCGACAGCACCACATCCTCGTGCAACGACGTATTGCCGAACAGCATGTTGATGAGCTGCCCCGGATCATTTCCTACCGCCTCGGCCGAAAGCGAGATGCGGACCTCGAAGAGTTGATCTTGTTTTTCGGTGATGGCTTCGACGCGGCCGACGATCTGCGAGCGCACGAAGTCGTCGGCAATGGCTGCAACCGGCATCTCGACGCTTTGCTCGACCGCGATGGCGCGCGCGCGTTCCTCGATCGAGCGTGCATCGCAGCGCACGAGATAGGTGGCCTCAATACGCGGCTGCACGGCTCACCATCGCTCGCTGACTGGCGCCCCGCCGAGCACCTCGATGATGCGCGTGCGCGTCGCCGCGGTGGTGTCGTTGGGGAGCGCATCGAGAGCAAAGAACCCGTGCTCGACGATCTCGCGATCGGGGACCGGCGCCGCCGACTGCCGGAATGCACGCACGACGAAGAGCGCGACGTGATCGCGCCGGGAGGCGCGATTATTGAAGAACACGCCATGCAGCTGCGGGGGCGCCGTCATTTCGATGTTACCCTCCTCGCGCAGCTCCCGCGCCAGTGCCTGAGTCAGCGTCTCGCCGGCTTCGACGCCGCCGCCGGGCAGGTGCCAGCCGCTGACGTAGCTGTGCATCACCAGGAACACCCGCCCTTCCTCGTCGATCACCAGCGCGCGCACGCCGAGCGTCATGGCGCGCGCGAAGCGCCAATAGACGTGCAGCGCCCGCCGTATCGCAGGCTCGAGCGCGCGGCGCGTCGCACTGAGGCTGAGGCGTTTCATGCCGGTCTCGCCGCCCAGCGTCATGGCCGGGCCTCGTCCCCGCCATCCACGTCTTTATCGCATCGAGGAAACAAGACATGGATGCCCGGCACAAGGTTTACGCTCGGGCCGGCCGGAGGCCGGACCCGGGTGCCGAGCATAACGAGACAGAAACCACTGGCAGAACGGCATCGCCTCCGGCTTGTCAAAAGCCCGGCTTTGCTGTCTAGAAGAGTTCTAATATAGCTGTCTCCGAGAGTGCGGGGCCCCGTGAAACGCTTTTCTGAACTCACCGAACAGGAAATCCTGGCGCTTGCCATCACCAACGAGGAAGAGGACAGCCGCATCTACCGTGGTTTCGCCCAGGGACTGCGGGAGAGGTATCCGGCCTCGGCCAAGGTGTTCGACGAGATGGCGGAGGAGGAGGTGCGCCACCGCACCATGCTGT
>DASQXF010000490.1:0-5757 GCA_035639895.1 Xanthobacteraceae bacterium | reverse complement strand
CGCCGCCGGCGCACGGCAAAGTTCGGCATGGAAGCCGCAGGCCGGTGGGCGCTGGCACGGCGTCCGCGGCCGGTCACGTCGCCGGCGCAAGCGGGCTTTGAGCATACCGAGCACGTCGCGCGCACCTTGTTGCTGCGTTACGGCGTCGTGTTCTGGCGTCTCATCGAACGCGAGGCGGTCTGGCTGCCGCCGTGGCGGGATCTGTTGCGCGTCTATCGCCGGCTCGAGAGTCGCGGCGAGATCCGCGGCGGGCGTTTCGTCGCCGGCTTCTCCGGCGAGCAATTTGCGCTCCCGGACGCGGTCGGCATGTTGCGCGAGGTGCGGCGCCAGCCGGCTGCCGGCACGCTGATCTCGCTCTCCGGCGCCGATCCGCTCAACCTGGTGGGAATTCTCACGCCGGGGCCGAGGCTCCCCGCGCTCACCGGCAACCGTTTGCTCTACCGCGATGGTCTGCCGGTTGCGCTATTTGCCGCCGGCGAAGTGCAGTTTCTCGAAACGCTGGATCCGGTGAGCGAATGGGAAGCGCACAAAGCCTTGCTGCGATGCGCAGAGCCGGCCGCAACTTCTGATGCGGGGCTGCACGGCCGCAACGGCATCGTATTCCGCGCCCACCCTCGCCCGGTACGACCGTCGTGAGCATGGCTCGCGTTGCGCTATAGCTCCTGTCATTCTCATCCGTCGGTGAGCCGGATCCCGCTGCGGCGACCCATGGCGGCACAGTCCTCGTCGGTTTTGAGGCCGATCGCGTGAATCCCATGGGCCGCCAACTCCTCATCGCGCTCCTCGGTATCGCCGGTGACGCCGACCGCGCCGATGACCTCGCCTGAGGTGTCGCGAATCTGCAGGCCGCCACCCTCGGGAAATATTTGCTCGCCGCTCGCGGCGATGAGGTAGCGCATGAACATCGGTTTGTCTTCGGCGCGCAGCTTCACGAGCTTGGAGGAGCGGCCAAGCGCAAGCGCGGCATAGGCTTTGCCGTAGGCCATCTCGAACCGGATCATCGAGCTGCCGTCCTCCTTTTTGAACGCCTTCACCTTGCATCCGGGCTCGACGACGATGACCGAGAGCGGCCGGCAATCGAGCTCCGCGCCGCGCGCCAGGATGGCGTCGATGAGGCGGTCGGCCTGCGCAAGCGTGATGGTGGTCATAGGGCCTCCAGTTGGTCTGGTCGACGCGAGCGCGCAGAATACGTCGGCGCGACACGCCTGCCGAGTTGGTTGACTCGGGATTCGGAAGCTGTGACACCGGGCGGCATTGGTCGGCGCGGGGCGCTTGATCCAGGAGGTTACGAATGTTCTCACGTCGCGACATGCTGGGCGTCGCCGCAGCCGGCGGCATGGTGTCAGCTGCAACGGGTACGGAGACGTTCGGACAGGGACAACCGCCGTTCGGGCCGACGCCGGCCCCGCTCGCGGGCGCCGAGCTGCCGTCCTTCCGCTTTCGACTCGGCGCAGTGACGCCCAAGTCGTGGGACGGCGGCTGGGCGAAAGAGGCGACGGTGGCCCAATTCCCGGTGTCGCAAGCGATCGCTGGCGTGCTGATGTCGCTGGCGCCGGGCGGTTTGCGCGAGCTGCACTGGCACGCCAACGCCGCGGAATGGGCCTATGTGATCAAGGGCCAATGCCGCGTCACCACAATCAACCCGCAAGGCCAGTCGCAGATGGTCGACTTCAACGCCGGCGACGTCTGGTATTTCCCGCGCGGGTTCGGCCATTCGATCCAGGCGATCGGCTCGGAAGATTGTCTGTTCGTCCTGGTATTCGACAACGGCTATTTTTCCGAGTTCGGCACGTTCAGCATCAGCGACTGGGTCGGGCATATTCCGCCCGAGGTGCTGGGAAAATATTTCGGCGTGCCGGCGGCGACCTTTGCGAATTTTCCCAAGCGCGAGGTCTACATCGCCAAGGGACCGGTGCCGCCGCCGCTGCCCAGCAATCCGGCGGCCGGCACGCTCGACAACGGGCCGCTCACCCATCGCTATCGTTTGCTTGCCCAGCGCCCGGACACCTATTCGGGCGGCACGAATCGTGTGGTGTCGCAACGCCAGTTCCCGATCTCGACGACCGTCACCGGCGCGCTCATGCAGATCAAGCCGGGCGCGCTGCGTGAGCCGCACTGGCATCCCAACGCCGACGAATGGCAATACTACATCTCCGGGCGCGCTCGCATGAGCGTGTTCGGATCGAACGGACGGGTGCGCACCGAGGAATTCAATGCCGGTGATGTGGGTTACGTGCCGCAAGGCTATGGGCATTGGATCGAGAACATCGGCAACGAGGATGTCGAGCTACTGATCGCGCTCAACAATGGCACCTATGAAACGATCTCGCTCGCCGATTGGATCGGTGCCAACCCGCACCTCCTGCTAGCTACGAACTTCGAGGTGCCGGAGAACACGTTCAAGGACTTCCAGACGCGCAACAGGTCCATCGTCGGGTAGGAGCACACGCTCTGCTGACATCGCGTAATGCAAAGCGCCCGCCGGTTTGGCGGGCGCTTTTTGGAATCGTCTCAGTTGCCGACGACGGCTCTGACGCGGCGCCTCACGCCTTCAGCGTTTCGAGCACGCGCTCCGGCGTGAACGGCAGGTGCCGCAGCCGCTTGCCCGTCAGCCGGTAGAATGCATTCGAGATCGCGCCGGCGATGAAGGGGTTGCCGATCTCGCCCAGACCGGTTGGCCGAGTGTCGACGTCGACGAACTTGACGTTGAGCTCTTCGGGCAGATCCGACATGCGCATCAGATTGTAGTCGTGGAAGTTCGATTGCTGCACGGCGCCATCGCTGATCGTGATGCGCTCATGCAGCACGCTGGACAGGCCGTAAAGGATGCCGCTCTCCACGTTCGCCTGGGCCGCGCCGGGCTGTACGATGACGCCGCCGTCGACCGCCACCCACACCTTATGGACCCGGATCTTGCCGCTCGCTCGGTCGAGCGAGATTTCGACCGCACCCGCGCCGAGTGAGCCCGAGCGCTCGGTGATCGAGATCCCGATGGCTCGGCCTTCGGGACGCTTGGCCTTGTAGTCGGACATTTGTGCCAGCGTCTCGAACACCTTGCGCGCCTTGGGTGTGGCGCCCATGCGTTCGAAGCGGAACTCGATCGGATCCATGCCTTGATCGACCGCCATCTGATCGACGAAGCTTTCGATCGCGAAGGTGTTGAACACGTGGCCGACCGCGCGCCAGTGCTTGAGCTTGATGCCGTGCGAGACGCCGCGCCGCTCGATCGCCTGGTTGGGCACCCCGTAATAGGGAATTTTGATCCCGGTGATGAGCAAGAACTCGCCGTCGCCGACGACGCAGTGTTTCCAACCCGTGACCTTGCCCGAGGCATCGGTCGCTGCCTCCAGGCACTGGAACGACTGCGGCCGAAACATGCCTTGAGCGATGTCTTCTTCCCGCGTCCATATCAACTTGACGGGGCGGCGTACTTCTTTGGCGATGAGCGCGCATTCGGCGGCGTAGTCGCCCAGCGAACGGCGGCCGAACCCGCCGCCCATATAGCATTGGTGGAAATCCACCTGCTCAGGCGGGAGCCCGAGCGCCTTCGCCACCGCCTTGCGCGTTTCGTCCGGCGCCTGACTGCCCTCCCAGACTTCGACCTTGCCGCCGGCGTCGTTGATGCGGACCACCGCGTTCAGCGGCTCCATTTGGGCATGATAGCCGTAGTCGCTCCGGAATTCGGCGTGATAGGTCTTGGCCGCGGCGGCAAAGGCGGCGGCGACGTCGCCCTTCTGTTCGAGTTTGACCGCTTGCGCATTCGGATCGGCGTGGACCTTGACGTAGTCTTCGAGCGCGCGATCGGAATTGAAACCTTCAGCCTTGGCCTTGCGCCACGTCACTTTCAAGGCATCGCGGCCGGCCTTCGCATTCTCGAAATGATCGGCGACGACCGCCAGACCATTGGCGAGCTTGACGACGGCGATGACGCCGCGCATGGCCCTGACCTCGGCGTCGTTCCAGCTCTCCGGCGCGATCGCCGATGGATCCTGCTTGCCCGCATCCCAAATGCCCGGGTGCGCGTTGTGAACGGGCGAATGCAAAGTCGAGGCATAGACCATCCCAGGCAATTTCACGTCGATGGCGTATTGCGCTGTGCCGTTGACTTTCGATGGCGTGTCGCGCCGCGGCACTGACTTGCCGATCAGGCGGAAATCCTTGCGCTCCCTGAGCTCCTTCGGATCGACCGCCGGAAGCGTCGGGGGAATTGTCCCGAAGGCCGCGATCTCGCCATAGCTCAGGCGCGCTCCATTGGCGGGATTGACGACCACGCTCGGCTCGGTTTTGAGCGTTGCGGCGTCGACGCCCCACTTCTGGGCGGCATTGGCGATCAACACCTTGCGAACCTGGGCGCCGGCGATACGCAGTTGGGTGAAATAGAGTTGCACGGCGCGGCTGCCGACGATCCACATCAGGTTCTCGGTGCCGAAGGGGTCCTTGTAGCCGTAGACCTTGGCGTCGGCCGGGGTCCATTCGATGGCGACCTTCGACCAGTCGGCGTCCATCTCCTCGGCGACGATGAGCGGCAGCGAGGTCATCGAGCCCTGGCCCATCTCGGCGCCGGCGCTCAGGATCGTGATCGTGCCGTCTGCCGCGATGCGGACCCATGGGTTGATCGCCGCGTTGGCCAAGGCATTCGCCCGCGCCTGCGACATCAGGCGCACGCCGTCGTTTCCGACCGCGATGCAGAACGCCATTCCGCCCAGGCCAGCGATTACGCCGCGGCGGGAGATATCCCGATCGATGATGGTCATGGCTCAGGCCTCCCTCGCTGCGCGCTCGATCGCGGCGATGATGCGATGATAGGTCCCGCAGCGGCAGATATTGCCGTCCATGTGGGTGATGATCTCGGCGCGAGAGGGCTTTGGATTCTTGGCGAGAAGCTCTGCGGCTTTCATGATCTGCCCCGACTGGCAGTAGCCGCATTGCGGGACTTCTTCGACCACCCAAGCCTTCTGCAACGGATGGGAGGAGCTTGGTGACAGGCCTTCGATGGTGACGACCGTCTTACCGGCGACCGAGCCCACATCGATCTGGCACGAGCGCTGCGCCGTGCCGTCGATGTGGATGGTGCAGGCACCGCACAGACCGGCACCGCAGCCGTATTTGGTGCCGGTCAATCCGACGTGGTCGCGGATGGCCCATAACAGCGGCGTGCTCGGATCGGCATCGACCGAGACCTGACGCTTGTTCAAGGTGAACGAAACCATGCTTCCTCCTCTCGTTTCGCGCCTTTTTCTGCACGTGCATCGGCACGATAGGTGGCCCGACTGGGACGTGCGGATGGCTTGATTTATGGCTCAACGCTGGACTTTTGAGCGCATCAGTCTAGCAACCTGGCGCCTCTTTCACATCGGAAAAATTCGAAAGATGCAGTTATCCTGACGTGCTTTGGCCCACTTAAGCTGCAATGCAAGCGTTCTCCTCCCATATGAGTCGCATGAACCAGCAAACCCAAGTCTTAGCCCCGGGCGCCGACCACAACCCGTTGCTCGAGAAATGGGGCGATCCGTTCGGGGTGCCCGCGTTCGACCGGATCGAGCCTGACCATTTCCGGGGAGCCTTCGCCCACGCATTTGCGTCGCACGCGGCCGAGGTTGCGGCGATTTCCAGCAATGCGGCCGCGCCGACCTTCGAGAACACCATCGCCGCGCTCGAAACGAGCGGACAGGCGCTGACGCGGACGCTCAACGCTTTCATTCTGCTGGCCGGCACCCACAGCAACGATGATCTGCTTGCGATCGAGCGCGAGGTGGC
>DASQXF010000489.1:0-3851 GCA_035639895.1 Xanthobacteraceae bacterium | reverse complement strand
GATTGACTCCGTGATCACCGTTCCGTCGTCGAGAACGAGAGCCGGGACCCGCTTGAGCGGATTGATCGCGGCGTAGGCCGCCGACGTGTGCGCCATGGCGCCCAGATCGACTTGCTCAGTCTGGACCGTGATGCCCTTCTCGGCGAGAAAAATCCGCGTGCGGCGCGGGTTGGGCGCGCGACCCCCATCGTAAAGCTTCATGGCAGCTCCCGTGCTGCGCCCGGTCACATTGAACTAACGTTGGCGGCCGGTTGTATATTCCATCACCTACACCCCATCACGCCCATCGTGCCCTGGTCAAGCACTCGAGCCGGCCCGATCCTCCGCCCGACATATGGTTCGATGTGAACGGATTTTGGTTTAGCTTGGGCTCAAGGATGCCGTCGTGCGCCGCCTGCTCTGGATCCTGCTTGCCATCCTGACGATCGCGCTGCTTGTGCTCGTGCTGCAGCAGAATGAAGCGGCGCTCGCGGAACTCTCCCGGTTCGATACCTCCTCGCTCGAAACGAAGATCATGGCGCTTGCGCTCGTCGGCCTGATCGTGCTCGCGTTGTTTCGGCATCGTTTCACCCACGCACTCGAATCCGCTCTCATCTGGATCATGATCGCGGCGCTGTTGACGCTCGGATATACCTATCGCTTCGAGCTGCGCGAGGTGGCCGATCGGGTCATGGCCGAGCTCGTCCCAGGCCGTGTCGCAACCAGGGGACGCACGGTCGAGATCGCGCGCGGAAGCGGCGGCGGCTTCTCGGTGGCGGCGCAAGTCAACGGCGCGCGCGTCCCGATGGTGCTCGATACCGGAGCGAGCGCCGTCGTCCTGACCCAAGAGGCGGCCAAGGCCGCCGGCCTCCCGCTCGAAGTGCTCAACTATTCCGTCAGCGTCGAGACCGCCAACGGGCGCGCCCGCGCCGCACCGGTCACGCTCGACCGACTGTCGATCGGCGACATCACCGAGCGCTCGGTGCCCGCCCTCGTCGCGCAAGGCGGGCAGCTGCGCACCAACCTACTCGGCATGACCTTTCTCAATCGGCTGGAGAGCTGGGAGGTGCGCGGGGACAAGCTCATGCTGCGCGGCTATCCGTGATCGATCATCCGATCAGGCTCACCGCAAATCGTACGCACACGGCCAGCAGGAAGCAGCCGAAGGCAATCTCGAGCCGGCGCTTCGACAGCGCGTGGGCCAATCGCGCGCCGTAAGGCGCCGTGAAGCTCGAGACTGGCGCCATCAGCGCAAACCCGATCAGCGAGACGAAGCCGAGCGAGAGCGGGGGAAGCAGCGACTGCTGCGGCAGTCCGGCGAGGATGTAACCGATCGTGCCCGCCGCCGTAATCGGCACGCCGAGCGCGGCGGAGGTGGCGACCGCCTTGTGGATCGGCTTGCCGTAGAGGGTCAGGATCATGTTGGACACGGAGCCACCACTAATTCCCATCAGCGAAGCGGAAAGACCAACGAACACGCCGTAGGCCGCCATGGCGGCAGATCCCGGCAGATCGTCGCCAAGCCGCCAGCTCTCGCGGCCGAACAACAGCTTGAACGCGATCACGGTTGCGATCAGAACGAAAGCGAGCTTGAGCACCGCGCCCGGGGCAAAGGCCGCAATAGCCGAACCGGCCGCCACGCCAATGACGGCTGGCACTGCCCATGCCCGCACGACCTCCATCATCACCGCGCCTTTGCCGCGATGTGTGAAGTAAGAGAAGATGTTGGTCGGCACGATGATCGCAATCGACGTGCCGACACACAGCTGGAAGCGGACCTCGTCCGGCACGCCGAGAATCCGAAACACCTCGTACAGAACCGGCACGATGAGCGCGCCGCCGCCGATTCCGAAGAGGCCCGCGAGAACCCCGGTGACGAACCCGGCGACGATGATCAAAGCAGCGAGCAACAGGAGTTCGCTCAAGGGCACGCCCAAGACCATGTCCTGCTCCGAAGGGGCCGTCCCGGCTCAAGCCGCGGCGACGGTTGGCGCGTCGAGATCGGCGATGAGCGCGATTGCCGCGCGGAACGTAGCTGCGTCCGCCGCCGGTTTGGTTGCCTCGGTCGCCAGATGCCGGCGGAATGCGCGCGCGCCGGGCACGCCTCGGAACAGCCCCAACACGTGCCGCGTCACTGCGTGGAGGCGCGTGCCGCGCGCAAGCTCGCGCTCGATATAGGGGATCAGGGCCTCGGCCGCCGCCTTCGGCGATGCAAAGCGCGCGGGCTCGCCAAACAGCAGCGAATCCACGGCGAGAAGCCGCCACGGCTCCTGATACGCCGTCCGCCCCATCATCACGCCATCGACGCAGTCGAGGTGCGCCACTGCCTGGTCAAGGCTCGCGATGCCACCGTTGAGCACAATGCAAAGATCGGGATGCGCGGCTTTGAGCCGGTAGACGCGAGCATAATCGAGCGGAGGGATATCGCGGTTCTCGCGCGGCGACAAACCGTCGAGCCACGCCTTGCGCGCGTGAACGATGACCGCGGCAGCTCCGGCGCGCTCGACCGCGCAAGCGATCGCTTCGAGCGCCTCTTCCGGGTCCTGATCGTCGATGCCGATGCGACATTTGACAGTGACGGGCAGCTTGACCACGGCGGTCATGGCGGCGACGCAATCGCCCACGAGAGCGGGCTCGGCCATGAGACAGGCGCCGAAGCGGCCCTCCTGTACGCGATCGGAGGGACAGCCGATATTGAGATTGACCTCGTCGTAGCCGAACGCCTCGGCGATGCGCGCGCATTCGGCAAGTTGCCGCGGCTCGCAGCCGCCGAGTTGCAGCGCCACCGGATGCTCGGCGGGATCGTGCGCCAGGAGCCGCGCGCGCGGGCCGTGAAGCACCGCGCCGGTGGTGATCATCTCGGTATAGATCAGCGCACGGCGCGTGAGCAGGCGGTGGAAGAAACGGCAATGCCGATCCGTCCACTCCATCATCGGGGCGATGCAGATTTTTCGATCTATATCCTTCATTTCGTGCGTATTTTTGTCACGGCTGCGACCGCGCTGGAATAACAGCACGATTCAGCGTGCAACGTCCAACCCAGCTACCGAACCCAAGGCAACATCAGGGCCGGTGCTGCTGCAACAGCGCCATGAAATTTCGCTTGGCCTTGTGGCGCAGCATGAGGTCGGCGAGATATGCGGCGTGATCAGCATTCTCGCCGATATGCGCCCGGATGCGTCGCATGCGGTCGATGACCTTGCTGGCGGCCTTGTAGTTGTCTTGACCGCCGAGCCGGACCATCCGCTCGACCTGCTGGGCATGAACTTTCAACGCCTCGGCGGGATGGCTCTTCTCGCTCGCTTGGGCCAGCGACGCTAGAAGGAGGTCGCTACAGCCATATTTATGAACGAGATCCCAGGCTTGGGCGAGAAGTCCCTCGGACATCATCACCTCGAGGACGAGTTCCCGCGGTGAGGACCAGCGAGGTGCCGCTCGGCCGGCGGGAGCGCTCAGTTGTGATTGCAGCAAAGCCAGCGCGCGATCGCGGACTTCGGCCGCCGCCGAGCCTGCAGCCCGCTTGAGCCGGCGGTAAACTTCCATGCTCGGAGATCGCTCGAATGTCTGCCAGAGCAGCTTGCCGGCATCGTCCTTTCGGTCCATGCGCCGGTAGAGATCGACCGCAAAGAGTACGAGTCGCTCGTCGGGGCGATCCTCGAACTGCCACAGTCCCTCTTCGGCCCATTTCAAGGCTTGCGCCTGGCGGCCGTGATCGAGGCACAGCTGCGCGATTTGCAGATAAGAATAGGGCGTAGAGAGGTCCTTAGCACGCACGGCGATGCCTGCGTCGACATCTCCGTCTCGTTCAGCAAAGCTTGCTAGAATGCTTTCGAGGCAGTACCGCCTCCCGAACTGATCGTCGCGCAGCGCAC
>DASQXF010000488.1:0-6672 GCA_035639895.1 Xanthobacteraceae bacterium | reverse complement strand
TGCCCGTCATCCAGCTGGCTCGACAGCCGCTCGCGCTGGCCGTGCATCCCACACTCGCAGTGAGCTCAGTCGCAGAATTGATCGAGACGGCGAAGCGGCAACCGGGACTTGGCTGTGCCACCTCGGGCGCAGGCTCGAACCAGCACGTGCTGTTGGAGTGGTTCGGACAACTCGCCGGCATCAAGCTCGACCACGTGCCCTACCGCGGTGCCGGCCAGGCGATCAACGATTTGATCGCGGGCCATGTCCGCGTTGCGTTTCTCGGGCCGACGGCGCTCATCCCGCATTACAAAGCGGGAAAGCTTCGGCTGCTGGCGCAATCCTCGGAGACGCGATCGCCGAACCTGCCGGAGGTGCCGACGCTGCAGGAAGCAGGCTTCAAGGGCCTCGTGCTCGATACGTGGTACGCCGCGTTCGTGCCGTTGGGTACCCCGGCGCCGGCGATTGCGCGTCTCAATGCCGAGATGGACAAAGCGCTCGCGGATCCCGCGACCGGCGAAAGCCTGCTGCAAACCGCAACCGAGCCGGTCGGCGGCAGTGCCGAGCAGCTCGCGCGCGTTGCGCGCGCGGATTCGGACAAATACGCGCGGTTGGCGCGAGAGCTCAATATCAAGGCGAATTAGTCAGTCGGTGCGCCTAGCGCCCGTGAGCGAGCTGGCGCGGCCTGCAACCGTTACGGCTGGAAGATCGCCTTGAACAGCGCCGCAAGACGAAAGCCGGCCTTGGCGAGTTGCACCTGCGCCTGCGCCTTGGCCCAATCCTCGTAGGCGGGATCGAGCGTGGTCTCCCAGGTGCACCCACCGGTAAACGTAAAGGGCGAAGGCTTTGCGCCCTTGCGGATGCTCAGGCGCTCATGTGCCTCGACGGCGAGCGGCATGATCTCGCTCGCCCATTGCGCCGCCCAGGTCTCCACCGATCCGCCGGTTTCCCAACCGGGCGGGGGCGCGGTCGCGAGTAGCTTGGCAAAGTCCTGTTCGGAGTGGGCACTGCCCGCCGCTTGCATCGCTCGAAGAACGGCGACGCTGTCCCAGTAAAGATGCAGGTTTGCGATCGGCGGGACTGCCGGCGGCATCGTGGTCAGCAAGATCAGATTGCCGCCCAGGGTCATTGCGACGGTATCCCCAATGCCGAACGTCGGCGGCGTGCCGCCGATGTTCGGATCGACGCTGGTCTGGCAGGCCTTGTCGAAATACTTCGCCCCCACGTGCAGCGGTTGGTGGATATCACCGACGAGGTGAGCCAGAAGCCAGACTGCTTCGGAGTCCGTGAGGTTGACGTCGGGTTTTGCCGGCGGCTGTTTCCCGCGCAATTGGTCGACCGCGTATGCGATCATTTGTACGACGTCGACATCCTCGGTGCCGGCGCTGCCGGGGCGGTACGTCGGCTGCTGCAGCGGCACGTCGGTGAAATGAAATTTGTCATGGTGCCGATTGCGCTCCGCGTAGGCTTTCTCTTCATCGGACGGCGGCCGGCCGCAAAACGGCACGTTGCCCCTCTTCGCACAGTCGGGGAAAACCGAGACCTGACTGAGGCTTCGTGTCTCGATCGTGGTGCCATCGCGTTTTTCCAGCAGTTCGCTCACGCGTTGCTGCGCTGTGGGATAATGCTGGAGCAAGACGAGGTCGGCGATCGCGCCGACGATGCGATGTCCGGGGAAGTCCCAGGCCGCAGCGGGCATCGCGATCGTTGTGCAGACGGCAAGGCAGGCCGCTCCAATTGTGCGCCGCATGGCCCGCGCGCTCCCTTCGTGCGCGCCGAGTTTACGCGGGTCGGAGCCGATCGTGTCAGAAAAATCGGGCGGCGGCTGCGCGAAGCGGCCAAAAGGCGCGGGACGCCGCCTGGCAGGTCAAATCGGGCTGCTCGCCCCGGTCCTCGCGTCGGTGGTTAGAAAGCGAAGGCGTTCAGGACCAGGGTGCACGTGAATAGGGCGCCCAAAATCAATCCGAACAACTGGGTAATCTTACGCTCACTCATGTCCAGCCTCCCATCTTTAACCTTAGTCGCGCGAATAATCCTTTCGGTTCAAAGCTGCCGCGTGGGGCGGACGAATTGCGACCAGCCAATTCAACGGCTTGGCATCGCTTCTAGGGGGCCCAGGTGAAATCCGCCCCGACTTCCAGGCCCGCCGCCGCACGCGGAAGCAGCCGGTGGGGCGCTCAGTAGCCCGCCCTGCGGTTGCACGGATCGCGGCGTTTGGGTGCTACAGCCCGCGACAACATCGCTTCATCGCAAATTCATCAAGAAGTAAGCCGTCGAACGGAGTAAAGTGATGGGGAGCGCGCCGCGAGGCGGCGCAATGAGCAGTGACCCCGATGACCCCTTCCCGTCGCCGATTCTTGCATCTCGCCACCGCCGCCGCCGTGCTCGCTCCGCGCATCGTCAGCGCACAGGCCTATCCCGCGCGAGCGGTGCGGGTGATCGTTCCGTACGCGCCCGCCGGTCCGACCGACGTGTTCGCCCGCCTCATGGCGCAAAAACTCTCGGAGCAGCTGGGTGCGCAGTTCTATGTCGAGAACATCGCCGGGGCGGGCGGCAATATCGGGATCGGGCGCGCGGCGCAAACGACGGCGGACGGCTACACCATCCTCGTCACCGGCGCCAACATCGTCGTCAATCCCGCGCTCTACCCGCACGTGCCCTTCGATCCGGCCAAGGATTTTGCCCCCATCACGCTCGCGGTGACGGCGCCAGCGGTGCTCACGGTCAACCCGGCGCTGCCGGTGCAGACGGTCAAGGACCTCGTCGCGCTCATCAAGGCCAATCCCGGCAAGTACAGCTTTGCCTCGCCTGGCACCGGCACGCCGCCGCATCTCGTGGGCGAATTGTTCCGCCTTTCCATCGGCCTGGACCTCATCCACGTGCCATTCAACGGCGGCGGCCCGGCAATCGGCTCGGCGGTCGCGGGACACACGCCGATTTCCTTCGGCTCGATGGCGCCGGCGGTGCCGCTGGTCAAGGACGGCAAGCTGCGGGCGCTTGCGGTCTCGAGCAAGAGGCGCTCGCCGCCCTTGCCCGACGTACCCACCATGGCGGAAGCCGGTTATCCCGAAGTCGAGGGCGAATCGTGGTTTGCCGTCGTCGTGCCGGCCGGAACGCCCAAGGAGATCATCGCGCTGCTCCAGCGCGAAATCGCGCGCGCCATCGCATTGCCGGACATGAAGGAACGCTTGGCGGCGCTCGGTTACGAGCCGGTGGCCAGCACAGCCGAGGACTGCGCGGCCCAGTTCCGCACCGAAATCGCGAAATGGGGAAAGGTCATCGGCGAGGCCGGCATCAAGGCGCAGTGAAGCGCCGCCGACCCCGAGGTTAAGCCTCACTGATGCAGCAAGCGAAAAAGCTGCAGCAACGAAATCATGGCGCCTGCGAGCGCGGCCAGGATCGCAACTGCCTTGATCAGCCAACTTCGCTCGAGCGCCACAATGCGCCGTTGCGCCCGCTCCTTGAAAGTTGCCGTCCCCGGGAGCGCGCCTTTGAAAGGCGGCTCGCCGAGAAACGACGCAACCGCGTCGAAGAAATTGCGCGTGGCGGGCTCCTCCGCGAGGAAAACATGATTGTGGCTGTCCAAGGGAACGAACTTGGCGCCGGCAATTCCGGCGGCGATTTCCTGCCCCAGCGCGAACGGCACACGCACGTCGCCTTTGCAGTGGGTGACCAAGGTGGGGGCCGTCACCCTCGGCAAGAGGTCGGCGACGTTGATGGTGGAAAGCTCGACCACGAATTTCTCCATCATCTCGGGCGTCGCCGAGACTCGCTCTAGGTCGTTGAACCAGCGCGCCTGCTCCGCCGTTCCTCCCGGGATGAACTGCGAGGTGAACCACTGCCGGTAGGCGTCGTGCTCGCTGCCCCAGCCCTCCCGGATCAGGGCTCGATTGAGTTCGACGAACTGTCGTTGCTTGTCGGGATTGTCGCGGTGAAGGAAACCGCGCGCATACGCCCCGTGAATGATCAGATGCGATACCCGTTCGGGGTGGCGCGCAGCGTACTCTATCGAGATCGCCCCGCCTTGCGACACGCCTAGTAGAATGAAGCGCTCCAGGGAAAGGCAATCGACCACGCATTCGAGATCGCTGACCCAGCGGTCCATCGAAATCTCGACTGCATCCCGCTGCGACAAGCCGGTGCCGCGCCCGTCGTAGCGCACGAGCTTATGTCGACTGGCCATCCCGAGAAGGAGGTGCCGCCAGACAGGGCTGTCGAGCTCGTACTCCAAATGGGTCAGCCAATGCGACGCGCGCACAACGGGCGTGCCCTTGCCGATCACGGCATAGGCGATGCGCGCGCCATCCGCAGCGGTTGCGTACTCAATGTGCTGCCTCACGGCTGCCCCGGGCTCCCATTCGAATGAACGATAGCAAGCTGCGATGGCGCGCGGACGGTCGCAACCAATTCTCAATGTAAAGATGTAATACTAATGGTGCATTGCAATAGTGGCTTATTGCAGTGCATTATCGAGTCTGATCCTCAACCGGTCGGTCCCAGATGGCTTGCGGAGAGGAGCCAATGACGAACCACTGCGCATACTGCCATGGCAAGTTCGGGCTCGTGCGCCATCGCCGAGCGTTCAAGAGCTTCTGCTCGCGCAAATGCGTTGACCAGTACAAGGTTTGGCTGCGCGCTGAAGTCGGCAAGCGCAGGGGATGGTCGGATTGCCTTTGGTCCGCGAGTCTGAACGTCGTTCCCTACGTCAGCGGCAGATCGTCTGCGTAAGCGCCGCGCTCGGCGCGCGCTATTCTCGCGTCATGCGGACCGCACGGCTAATGCAACGAGTGGCCTCGGAGGGGTCCCCGAGGCCACTCGTGCTTTTTGCCTTTTCGGCGATTTGACCCACGTTACCGGCAGGAGCGTTGCGTCCTGATGATCACGCGGCCATCCGGGGTGTGGACTCGCTCTCTCACCATCGGACAGTCGGCGCCATAGGCGTAGTATTCGCTGCCACGCCAACCGCGATCATACCGCGGTCCGACGCCAAACCCGAACGGACCAACCTGAACGCCGGCCCCATACGGATCTGCGCCTAAGTAAACCTGCGCGGAGGCTGGAACCGTCGCAAGCAGCAACACACCGGTGGCCGCGGTTAACAACAGCTTCCTCATGTCATCCTCCTTCCATATCGCTGTGATTCCAACGCATCACGGGGGGCACCGTTGCATTCAAAAAAATTCCAAGTTCCTGGAACCACACGCAGCTCATGTAGGTCAGCGCGGTTCCGCTAACGTCCTTGTGATGGGTTCCATGTCAACGGACGTCGGCGGAATAGCGCAGGCGATCGGTGGTGCGCGTTACTTGCCGTTGATGCAGCGTTGCGCGCCATCTGAGCGTGGAGGACAGTCCCCCAGATTTTGCCAAGGACGAGCGAAGCGAAATCGAGTTCGCGCACTCGGACGAGGTACGTCGCATCGGCGCTGGAACGCTTAGATAGCGCGCAAAAGAACTAAGCGGCTCTGAATGTTCCTCGATACGGTCACGATTTTTTAACCGCATCCGTCGATCGCACAAATGCAAATACTTTCCGCGTCAATTGCTGGCGCAAGCGCGTCGCGTCACCGCTATATCGTGGATGCAAGAACAAAAGCAGGACTCCAATCGAGACGAAATAATTGCTAAGAACCGCGGTCATTGTTTTACCCGGGAGTAGGGTCCGTGGCGCCCCGTGCATATTGGAAGGGTTATCTCAAGCTCTCGCTCGTTTCTTGTCCCATCGCCCTCAGTCCCGCCGCCTCTTCGTCCGAGCGCATCTCGTTTCGGCAAATCAACAAGAAGACCGGCAATCGCCTGCGCCAGCAGCTGGTCGACGAAGAGACGCGCGAGCCGGTCGAGGCGGAGGACAAGGGCAGGGGCTACGAGATCGACAAAGGCGTCTACGTCGAGATCGAGGACGAGGAACTCGAAGCCATCCAGGTGGAGAGCAGGCACACGATCGACATCGATAGCTTCGTCCCGGCGGCGCAAATCGACAAGCGCTTCTACGACAGTCCCTATTACATCGCGCCCACCGACAGCGTGGGGCAGGAAGCGTTTGCCGTCATTCGCGATGCCATGCGTGGCAAGGGCATGGTCGCGCTCGGCCGCATCGTGCTCGCCAAACGCGAGCGCGTCATCGCCTTGGAGCCGCACGGCAAGGGGATGATGGGTACGACGCTGCGCTACGGCTACGAGGTGCGCAAGCCCGAGGAATTTTTCAGCGACATCGACGACGTGAAGGTGCCGAACGAGATGCTCAAGCTCGCCGAGCACATCCTGGATACCAAGACCGGCGACTTCGACCCGAGCGCGTTCGAGGACCACTACGAAACGGCGTTGGTGGAGCTGCTGCGCAAGAAGCAGGCCGGCTTCAAACCGCCGAAGGCCAAGGAGCGGGTCGCCGCGCCGCGTAACGTCATCAATTTAATGGAGGCGCTGCGTCGCAGCGTGCAGGCGGAGCGTGCCGCGCCGGCGCAGGCGAAGAAGAGCCGCAAGCGCATCGAAGGGCAGGGGGAAATGCTGCTGCCGATCGCGGGCAAGGAGGCTTCGCCGCGAGCGGCCGCCAAGAAGTCCGGCGCGCGCCGCAAGGCGGGCTGATACGCCGGGCCAAAGCCCCGGCTGGGCAAAATCGCCTGCTCGTATCTCGCCGCGTGGGCAACGTCGCGACCATCATTCACGCGGCAAGGCCGATCGACGCGCGCCGTGCCCACC
>DASQXF010000487.1:0-3506 GCA_035639895.1 Xanthobacteraceae bacterium | reverse complement strand
ACCCGAGCCATTTCAGCGTCGATGACGCGCTCGGTTGGATCGCCCGCGTCAAACCCGCCCGCGCGATCCTGACCAATCTGCATTCCGATCTCGATTACGACGAGCTACGCAACAAGCTGCCGTCGCATATCGAGCCCGCCTTCGATGGGCTGCAGGTAGTCATGCCTGACGCCGCGCTCGCTTGACGGAGTTGTGCGCAGGGGGCCGGTTCGGAGCGGCTCGTTCCGGAATTTGTGTATGTCTGATCAGCGATTTGCCCGGCGATCTTCAATCGGCGGATTATGTTCCATAATATCTCTTATGCGAATCGTCCGACGCAGGGCTTTCGCATCTGGCGAATAATCTGTCTCGGTTGAAATAACGAGGGCGCCTCGCCGCCCTTGCACGTTAGTATGCATTTCCTCCCAAACACGAGGTAGCCCAGTGAGCACCAAAGTCAGAAAACTCGAAACCCGTACCGCCCCCGCAAGACTCGATACACCGACGGACCTCGCGCCCGACGCGGTCCGCGAGGTATCGGCCGCGCTCAATGCGCTCCTGGCCGACACGTTCGCCCTTTATCTGAAGACCAAGAATTTCCATTGGCACGTGAGCGGACCGCATTTCCGCGACTACCACCTTCTGCTCGACGAGCAGGCCGGCCAGTTGGAAAACAGCATCGACATTCTGGCCGAACGGGTGCGCAGGATCGGCGGCACGACGATCCGCTCGATCGGGCATATCGCCAAGCTGCAGCGGATCAAGGACAACGACAAGAGCTACGTGCCCGCGATCGATATGCTGCTTGAGCTGATGAACGACAACAAGGCGCAGATCCAGCACATGCGCAACGCCCATGAACTCGCCGACGAGCACGAAGACGTGGCGACGGCAAGCTTCCTCGAGGTCTTCATCGACGAAGCGGAAAAGCGCTGCTGGTTCCTATTCGAGGCGAGCCGCCAAGCGGAACGGAGCGGCCATTAAGCGCTGTGCCGCTGTTGGGCCGCCGGCCGTCTTACCAGGCCGTGGGAGCAGGCGGGACAGGCAGCGGCAAGCATTGTATGGTCCGTGTCGTCCTTCCCTCCTCGATCTTGCGATGGATCCTTCGCGCGACATCGGCCGGCTGCTCGAAATCATGGCGGCGCTGCGCACGCCAGGCAGCGGCTGCCCGTGGGACCTCGAGCAGACGTTCGAAACCATCGCTCCTTACACGATCGAGGAGGCTTACGAGGTCGCCGACGCCATTGCGCGCGGCGACCTCGACGACTTGCGTGATGAACTGGGCGATCTCCTGCTCCAGGTCGTCTTCCACGCCCGCATGGCGCAGGAGCAAGGCGCGTTCGATTTTGCCGACGTGGTCGAACGTCTCACGGCAAAGCTCGTGCGGCGCCATCCGCATGTGTTCGGCGAGATGCGAGGTCTTACACCCGAGGCGGTCGAGGGCTTGTGGGAACGCATCAAAACGGCGGAGCGGGCCGAAAAAGCCGGCAAGCCGGACGGCGAGGAGAGCGCCCTCGCCGGCGTTCCGGTGGCGCTCCCTGCCCTCACCCGCGCGCTGAAACTGCAGGCCAAGGCGGGCAAGGTCGGCTTCGACTGGAACGATCCGCGCGCGGTGCTCGCCAAGATCCGCGAAGAGGCGGACGAGATCGAGCGCGAGTTGGCCGCGGGCGATCGCGCGACCGCCGGCGCGGAAGTTGGCGATCTCCTGTTTGCGGTGGTCAATCTTGCCCGCCACCTCGATGCCGATCCGGAAGCCGTGCTGCGCGCCACCAATCGTAAGTTCGAGCGCCGCTTCGCGGCGATCGAACGCGAGCTCGCGGATCGCGGCAAGACCCCGCAGGCGGCAACACTCGAGGAAATGGACGAGCTCTGGAACGAGGCCAAAGCTGCCGAACAAGCGCCAGGCACCTCACGCCGCTGAAGCGTCGTGACCCGGAGTGCCTGTCTTCGCTTTCCCTGATGGTGATACCATCCGCGCCAAGGTATCCATCGGAAGGGGTCGACCCGTAGCAACGATCCATCGCATGCGAATGCTTTCCCGCCTTCTCGCCGTCGCGCTGTGCGCAACACCGGCTATTCCGGCCGCCGCCGAGCAATGGCCAGCGCGCCTGATCAGGATCGTAACCGGCACGCCGGCGGGCGGCAGTCCGGATTTTGTCAGCCGGCTGCTCGCCGAAAAGCTCGGCGAGCGACTCGGCCAGTCCGTGCTGGTCGAAAATTCGACAAACACCGGCGTAGCGGCCTGGAACGCCGTCGCCAAGGCGCCGCCCGACGGTTATGTGGTCAGCATGTTGACCGGAGCGTTTTCCGCCCGAGCTGCGGTTGCCAAGTCCTTGCCCTACGATCCGATCAAGGATTTCGCGTTCATCACCTTGGTGTCGGGCTACCCCATGGTGGTCGCGACTGCCCCCAATTCGCCGATCAAGTCTTTTGCTGACCTCATTGCCCGCGCCAAGGCGGCGCCATTCAACATCACCTATGGGATGAACCTGCCCGGCAGCGTGCACCATTTGACCGGCGAACTGATCAACGTGGAGGCCGGCACCTCGCTGCGCGGCATTCCCTACCGCGGCAATACTCAGATCGTGCAGGATCTGTTGGGTGGCCGGCTCGATGTCATGATTGAAACCGGCACGATCGCGTTCGCGCAAATCAACGGCGGCACGCTGCGCGGACTGGCGGTGTCCTCCCGCACACGCTTCGTGCTGGAGCCCGATATCCCGACGATCGCCGAGACGCTGCCCGGTTTCGAGGTGATGTCTTGGCTGGGCCTTGCCGCGCCCGTCGGAACCCCGCGGCCGATCATCGAGCGGCTGAATCGGGAAGTCGGGGAAATCCTCAAGCTGCCGGACGTTCGCGACAAGCTGGCGATGGTCGCAAACATTCCCATGCCGTCCACGCCCGAGCAGATGCAAGACCATGTCGAACGCGACGCCGCCCGCTGGAGCCGCATCGTGGAGATCAAGGGCATCGAGAAATATTGAGCTGCTCGCGATGTGTTCGCGCGGGCGGCGCCTGTCAATGCGGGCGCGCGTGGGAGGGAGCGAACCTTGCTTGCGCCTTCTGCGCGTTGGCAGGATCGGCGCGAACGGTGACGGCGAGCGCGCCGTCCTCGCGTAGCGCTCTGGTCATGACCTCGGTGTGGCGATGCAGCCAGCTCAAGCCTGCGCCGTCGGCGGCGTCGAGAACGAAATCGAGGGTCACTCGCCGCGTGGCGAGCCGCCGCTCGATTTCAACGGCGAGGCGCTCGAGCCCCTCCCCGCTTTGCGCGGAGACCAGTACCGGACGCCGCGCTGCCGGTTGACGTTCGGCATGGTTGTGCAAGCGAACGCGCGCCTCAGGATCCAGCAGGTCGACCTTGTTCCAAACCTCCAATAGGCGTTCGTCTTCCCGGCCTGCCACGCCCAGTTGCGACAAGACGTCTTCGACGTCGAGCGACTGGGCTTCGGCGTCCTCGTGCGACACGTCGCGCACGTGCAGGATGAGGTCGGCTTCGATCACCTCTTCGAGCGTGGCGCGAAACGCGG
>DASQXF010000486.1:0-6001 GCA_035639895.1 Xanthobacteraceae bacterium | reverse complement strand
GAGGCGCGCGCCGCGGCCGCGCCTAAGCCATCGAGCGAGCCGGCGACGCCTGGCACAGATGAAGGCACAGCGCCCGCGGAGTCCACGCAGGGCGCACGCGCTCCACGCGATGACGCGAAGGCCGCGCCGCAGAAATCGTTCTACGACAGCCTCGAGCAGGAGATGGCGAGTCTGTTGAACCGTCCGCCGCCCAAGCCGTAATCGGCTCCGGCCAACATCTTCGGCCGCCATCGCGGCCGAGCGGGCGAGCGCGGGCCAACGGCGAAGCCGCCGATGCGGCTAGGGATTATTCGTCACGATAGATGCGCTCGCGCCGCTCGTGGCGCTCCTGCGCCTCGACCGACAGCGTAGCGATGGGGCGCGCCTCGAGCCGCTTGAGCGAGATCGGCTCGCCGGTCTCCTCGCAATAGCCGTAGGTGCCGTCGTCGAGGCGCGCGAGCGCGGCATCGATCTTGGCAATCAGCTTGCGCTGACGGTCGCGCGCCCGCAGCTCGATCGCGCGGTCGGTTTCCGATGACGCGCGGTCGGCAAGATCGGGATGGTTTTCGTTTTCGGCCTGGAGATGGGCGAGTGTCTCTCTGGCCTCCTTGAGGATTTCCTCCTTCCAGGCGAGAAGCTTCTGGCGGAAATACTCCCGCTGACGCTCATTCATGAATGGCTCTTTGTCGGTAGGTCGATAGGACTTGGTCTTGTCCAGTATCGCGCCGCCGTTTTTTTGCGCAGGCATTGCAACCCCGTGCGAAAAGCGAACCCCCTGCTCGCGGGGGCGAGCTTATATCGAGCCGCGCGATGGCCGACAATAACGGAATTGCGACCGACCCAAAATTTCGTTGCGACGCAAAAGGGCGGCGGTTTGCCGGGGCGGCGGCACCGCGCGCTTATGCGAAGGCCGCCCCGCTGCGGGCGTCTAGCGCGCGCGTTCGACGTCCCTGATCGCGTCCGCGCCCGCACTCGCCGCGGGCGCCCGCGCCGGGAACCGGATGCGCAGGTCGGAAAACTCCTCAAGAAAAGCCGTTCCCGTGCCCGTGGTCAGGCCAAGCACGTGGCCGCCGCGCGTCCTATCGCCAGACAGAAAATGGAAGTGCCAACCGGGCACGTTGACAGAGCTTGCGGTAGCCGGGAAACGGAAACCAATCAGGCTGCCGTCGACATCCTCCAGCGTATGGACGACCTGCTGCGTTTTGATCACCTCCACCAATGGCCGATAGGGAGGCTGCTGCTTGGGCTCGCTGCGAATCGCGATGGCGCGGAATCGCCCATCCACGCGCGCGGCGAGCACACGCGAGGCGCTATAGGGCAGCGCATCGAGCGTTGCCTCCAGCTGGTCGAGAGATTGTCCGGGCGCGATCGGCGTCGATCCTTGCGGACGCAACGCGACGACCACGGCGAATGGGGTGAGCTCCGAGGGCGCGACCAAATGCGCGCGCCCGTCCACAGTGCCGCGGTAGACCTGCCCGTCGAGCACCATCATCTCCCCATCGACCCCGTTGAAGGTCCCCAGCCCGAAGCCACCGTGCCGGAGTAGCTCGCCGACGGTCGTATCGCCGTCGTAGCCCCCGGCCAGCAGACTGGAGATCGTGGAAACTTGGTAGACGTCGGTTGCGTGCGCGGGGGCGGCGGCGGTGGCCACGAGCGCAAGCGCCAGCACGCGCAACATCATCGCGCGAATCATGATGAGCTCCTTCCGGGATTGCTGCGACTTGAGACGACGCGGCGATCGCTGCACCGCGCATGGGTGCGTCGGCGCATATGCCGCGCGAAATCCTCGCGCTCGCCGCTCACGCCGGCGCGTCGGGAATGAATTTCAACGCGACCCCGTTGATGCAGTAGCGCAAACCCGTCGGCGGCGGCCCGTCCTCGAAGACATGGCCGAGATGTCCGCCGCAGCGCCGGCAGTGCACCTCGGTGCGCGGCAGCAGCAAGAGGCGATCGGTGGCCGTACCGATGGCGTTCGGCAGCGGTTGATAGAAGCTCGGCCAACCGGTCTGGCTGTCGTATTTGGTCTCCGACGAGAACACCGGAAGCTCGCAACCGGCGCAGACGAATGTGCCCTTGCGCTTCTCATCGTTGAGCGGGCTCGAGCCGGGCGTCTCGGTCCGGTGCAACCGCAGCACCTCGTATTGCGGCTTGCTCAGGATGGCGCGCCATTCGCTGTCGCTCTTCTGGATTTCGAACGTGCCGGCGGCCTCGACATCCGTGCTCTGCATCCAGCGCCAGCCCGCGAGCAGCGCAAGCCCTCCCGCACCCGCCAGCAAGACGCGACGATCGACCATGGTCTAATCCTTCTTGCCCCACAGCTCCTCGAGCCGCGCATCGCGTCCGCAATTGAAGCGATAGAACTTATAGCGGACGGGATTCTTCATGTAGTAATCCTGATGGTACTCTTCGGCTTTGTAAAATGGGCCGGCCGCCACGATCGCGGTTTGGATCGGCTGCTTGAAGCGCTTCTCAACTGCCGCTTTCGAAGCCTCCGCCAGCGAGCGCTGCTCCTCGCCGTGATAGAAGATCGCGCTGCGGTACTGGTCGCCGTGGTCGCAGAACTGCCGATCCTTGGCCAGCGGATCGATGTTGTGCCAGAGCACGTCGAGCAGCTTTTGGTAGCTCACCTTGGCCGGATCATACACGATCTCCACCGCCTCGGCATGGCCGGTGCCGCCGTGCGAAACCTGCTCGTAGGTCGGATTGGCGGTGCGGCCGCCGGTATAGCCGGAGGTCGTGCTGATCACGCCGTCAACCTTGTCGAAATCGGCTTCCACGCACCAGAAGCAGCCGCCGGCGAACGTGGCAATCGCGGTTCGCTGCGGCTCGCTCCCCTGTCCGGCCGCGCTCGCGAGAAGCGCAAACGAGAGCACCGCGCTCAGCGCGAATGCTCCAGGGATAACTCTTGTCTGGTGGCGCATGCGGTTCTCCCGGGCTTGGCGCAACCGGGTCACTGGCTGAGATATATACGGCATCTTGCCACCGCCAGCCGCAGCAATTCCGCTCACGTTCATGCGATGCGGGCGTGAAGGCCTCGCCGCTGGTTGAAGTGCGGTGTCCTTCTCCGGTATTGCTCTGTTTCCACCCTGGCTAATCCATGCGTTTCGAAGGAACCAACGCTTATGTGGCGACCGACGACCTCAAGGTCGCGGTCAATGCCGCCATTACGCTCGAGCGGCCGCTGCTGGTCAAAGGCGAGCCCGGCACCGGCAAGACCGTGCTCGCGCTCGAGATCGCCAAAGGCCTGGGCGCCCCCTTGATCGAGTGGCACATCAAATCGACCACCAAGGCGCTGCAGGGACTTTACGAATACGACGCGGTGTCGCGGCTGCGCGACAGCCAACTCGGCGACGCGCGCGTGCACGACATCCGCAACTACATCAAGCGCGGCAAGCTGTGGGACGCCTTCGTCGCCGACGCGCGGCCGGTGCTGCTGATCGACGAAATCGACAAGGCGGACATCGAGTTTCCCAACGACCTGCTGCTCGAACTCGACCGCATGGAGTTCTTCGTCTACGAGACCGGCGAAACCGTCAAGGCGCGGCGGCGGCCGATCGTGATGATCACTTCCAATAACGAGAAGGAACTGCCCGACGCGTTCCTGCGCCGCTGCTTCTTCCACTATATCCGCTTCCCCGACGCAGAGACCATGCGCGCGATCGTGGAGGTGCATTTCCCCGGCATCAAGCAGCGCCTCGTCGCCGAGGCGCTCAAGCTGTTCTACGAGATCCGCGAGGTTCCGGGGATGAAGAAGAAGCCGTCGACCTCGGAGCTTCTCGACTGGCTCAAGCTCTTGCTGGCCGAGGATATCGGCCCCGAGACGTTGCGCGAGCGCGACCCGAAGAAGCTCATTCCGCCGCTGCACGGCGCGCTCATCAAGAACGAGCAGGACGTGCACCTGTTCGAGCGGCTCGCGTTTCTCGCACGTCGCGAGGGGCGATGACGCTTTCAGGCTAGCCTATTCCGGCGCGCGCGTCGGAATCCGCGCGTCGACGCCATCGCGCTCGATCGCAGGCGAGGCAATCTCCTTGGGCGCAAGCGGATCGGCCGGCAATTCGGCGAGCGCCGGCTCGGCCGGCAATTCCGCCGGCGGCACCACCGCGCCGAGCTGCGCCTCCACCGGCACCTCGCTGTCGCCCTCGCGCAGCGCGGTGCGTTGCGCCGCGCGCTCGTCTTCTTCCTCGCGCTGCCGCGCGGCGCGCGCCGCCATGCGCTCGCGGGTATCAAACCACCAATAGAAGACCTGCATCGCCGCGCGGCCGAGGCGTCCGCCGGCCCACACCAGTTCGAACGGGGCGAACAATCGCCAGGTATCGTCGCCCTCGACGATGGCTTGGGCGAGAATGTTGCCGGCCATGGCGGTGGTGTTCAAGCCGTGGCCGCCGAACGCGCTGGCAAGCCAGAGGCCGCCCGAGACTTCGCCGATCTGCGGCATCCGATGCAGCGCATTGCCGAGCACCCCCGACCAGACGTGCTCGACCTCGACCTCGCCCAGCTGCGGGTAGAGCGCCAGCATGTCGGCTTTGAGCCGGTGCGCGTAGCGTTTGGGATCGGCCTCCCATGTGGTGGTGTGTCCCGACCACAGCAGCCGGTCGTTGCCCACGACGCGGTAATGGTTGTTGGCCAATTCGGTATCGGTCACGCCGCCGCGGTAAGTAATGGCCTGCGCCAGGCGCGGCCCCAGCGGCGCGGTGGTGATGGTATAGCTCCAGATCGGCACCAGCGTGCCGGCGATGCGCGGCGCGAGCGAGCCGAGATGAACGCTGCAGGCGAGCACGATATGCGGGGCGCGCACGCGCCCGGCCGGCGTGACGACGCGCTTGCGCACGCCCTCGACGTCGATTTGCAGCGCCGGCGTGTCCTCGAAGATGCGCGCTCCCTCGGCTTCCGCCAGCTCCGCCAGACCCAGCGCATAGTTGAGCGGATGGATGTGAAAGGCGCGCGGCAGATGCAGCGCATGGAAATAGTGATTGGTTCTGAGAACGTCGCGGACCCGCTCGGCCGGCCATAGCTCGACGTCGGTGCCAAACTCTCCTCCGTAGAGCTGCGCGTCATCAAGCAATTCGTCGCCGTTATCGGTCTTGGACACCCTGAGCCAGCCGGCGATCGGCGCAACGCCCGGCATCCGCGCCTCGGCAATGGTGGTGCGGACGTATTTGAGCCCCATCTCGGACAGCGCCCACAGGGCCTTGGCGTGATCCAACCCGACGCGGCTCACCAGCCTGTCCATGGAACCGGCGAAGCCAGGGAGCACGAAGCCATCGTTGCGGCCGGACGCGCTCCCGGCGATGCGGCCGCTCTCCAGCACCGCGACCGACCACCCGCGCCGCGCGATCTCGCGGGCGGTGGTCAGGCCGGCAAGGCCGGCGCCGATGACGCAGACGTCGACATCGAGATCGTAGGTGAGCGGCGGACGCGCCGACGCCGGCACCATCGTGGCCGTGTACCAGGTCGGCGTGTACGACGCGCGCTCGGAGGCGTTCACGTTTTCTTCCCCGCAGGTCAACAGATGGGCGCCATGCTAGACTGCGGCGTCTGGGAAATCGACGGTCGTGGAAAGGTTTGCGAACTTCGGACTCGGGACACTGCTGCCATGCGCCTGATGCTGCTGCGACACGCCAAGACGGAAAAAGCCGAAGGCGGCATGAGCGATCATGCGCGCCGGCTCAATGCGCGCGGCAAGAGCGATGCCCCGGTGATCGGGGCTTATATGGCGCGGCACGCACTCGTTCCCGACCTGGTGCTGGTGTCGACTGCCGACCGCGCGCGGCAGACGTGGGAGCGCGTCGCTAACGAGCTGTCCGCTCCGCCGCGCGTCGTCTACGAGGATCGCCTCTACAACGCCGGCGCCGAGGGAATTATCGCGCTGCTCAAGAAGACCGCGTCGAGCGTGCGCACGCTGCTCGTGGTCGGCCACAATCCCGGGATGCACGATGCGGCGCGGCGGCTGATCGCCTCCGGCGACGTCGAAACCCGCGAGCGGCTCAACGAAGGCCTGCCCACCTCCGGTCTCGTGGTGATC
>DASQXF010000485.1:0-3586 GCA_035639895.1 Xanthobacteraceae bacterium | reverse complement strand
CGGGCATGGCCAATCTCGTCTATCGCCGGCAGTTCACGGTCGAATGGGGTCATTGCGACCCCGCCGGCATCGTATTCAACAGCCGCTTTTTCGAGTTTTTCGATTGGAGCGCGTGGCGGCTGTTCGAAACGGCGCTCAACGTCCGACCAAACGAGCTGGCTAGCGTCTTCGGCATCGTCGGAATCCCCCTGGTCGACGCCAAGGCTCGCTTCCTCAAGCCCGCCCGGTTCAACGATGTGGCGGACATCGCCTCCGAGGTCAGCGAGTTCAGGCGCTCGAGCTTCCAGGTGGCGCATCGCATCTCGATCGGCGGCGAGCTTGCGGTCGAAGGCAGCGAGACGAGGGTGTGGGCCGGGCGCGACCCGGATGATCCCGCCAAAATGAAAGCCGTGCCGATCCCGGCCGCGGTCATCGCGCGGTTTCGCGACGCGGCGTAGAGGCTCTCGTGCAGTAAATTCCCGATTGCGGGTCTGGCGATCGCCACCAGATGGGCGCATGTCCGAAACTTAAGGATTCGCTTTTGTTGATGGGCCAAAATCTTACTCTCAGCTTTGATCTGCGGTTTGAAGACCTCTATCGCCGCGATGGCCTCGTGCGGCTCGACGGCTGCTTTGTCGATTTCCTCAAACGCCGCAACACCGAGCTGCACAATCGGCTGATGGCGGGCCGCGCGGCGCCTGAGCAGATCGCCAGCAAGGCCTATTCCGATCTGATCGTCGAGCTTGCGGTCGAGCTCGACGATTTCATCGCCGCGCTTTTTTCCATTGCGCGCGAGGTCGAGGCGCTGCGCGCCCGCCATTCCGCGCTGGCCCCGCTCTACATGGTGAAGCGGCTGTTCGTGCAGCGCCGCGCCGCAAAGAAATACGGTCCCGATCAAGCCGCGACATTCGACGCAGAGGCGCTGCGCGAGCAGCTCGAGGCGCTCATTGGCGGCGAACTCACAGAATTGCGCTTCGCCGAGCGGGTCGATGCCTGGATGAAGGCCGAGGCCGAGCACGTCGCCGCGCTCGATCTTGCCGCGCGGTATGGCGCCTGGGCGACGCACACGCCGCAAGGGCAGGCCCGGCACAAAGGCGGCGTGCTGTTCAAGCTGCCGCGCAAGATCGATCCGCATCACCTCATCGCGGTCGAGACCGAAGTCGTCGATGGCGTGGCCATGCTCAAGCTTTCGGATTCACACCGCCGCGCGCGCGACGGTTTCGCGCTGACCGATCCGGGCACCGATCTCGCCGGCGCACTCGATCACGCCAACTACTGCATCTGGTGTCACAACCAGGGCAAGGATTCCTGCGCCAAGGGACTGAAGGAAAAAGGCGGCGAGTTCAAGAAAAGCGCCTTCGGTGTCGCGCTGGCGGGATGCCCGCTCGACGAGAAAATCTCCGAGATGAATCTGGTCGAGGCCGGCGGTCATACGGTCGGCGCGCTCGCCATCGTTACCCTCGACAATCCGATGTGCGCGGCTACCGGCCATCGCATCTGCAATGATTGCATGAAGGCCTGCATCTATCAGAAACAGGAGCCGGTCGACATCCCCCAGGTGGAGACGCGCGTCCTCAAGGAGGTCCTGGCGCTGCCCTGGGGCTTCGAAATTTATGGTTTGCTCACGCGGTGGAATCCGCTCGACCTGCGCCGGCCGGTGCCAAAGCCCCCGACCGGCCGCAAGGTCTTGGTCGTGGGATTGGGACCCGCGGGCTTTACGCTCGCGCACCACCTCGTCAACGACGGTCACAGCGTGGTTGCGGTGGACGGACTCAAGATCGAGCCGCTCGAGCCGGATGTTTCCGGCGTAGAGGTCAATGGAGCGCGCACTTCCTTCCGTCCGATCCGCGACACGGCCGAGCTGCATGAACCGCTGGATGCGCGCGTCATGGCCGGATTCGGCGGGGTCGCCGAGTACGGCATCACCGTGCGTTGGGACAAGAATTTCCTGAAGCTCATTCGCCTCCTGCTGGAGCGGCGCCGCGAATTTGCGATGTTCGGCGGCGTGCGGTTCGGCGGCACGCTCACCATCGAGGGCGCCTTTGCGCTCGGCTTCGATCACATCGCGTTCTGTGCCGGCGCGGGGCGACCCACGATCGTGCCGATGAAGAACGGGCTTGCCGCCGGGGTGCGCCAGGCCTCCGATTTCTTGATGGCACTGCAGCTCACCGGCGCCGCCAAGGCCGAGAGCTTGGCCAATTTGCAGGTGCGGCTGCCCGTCGTCATCATCGGCGGCGGCCTCACCGCGATCGACACCGCGACCGAGGCGCTCGCCTATTATCCGCTGCAAGTAGAGAAGTTCCTCAGCCGCTACGAAACGCTGGTCGCCGAGCGCGGCGAAGTGGCGGTGCGCGCCGACTGGACCGCCCAGGAGGCGGAAACCGCATCCGAGTTCCTGCGGCATGCGCGCGAGATTCGCGCTGAGCGTGCATTGGCCGCGCGCGAGGGCCGCAAGCCGCAGCTCGCCGAACTCATGCGCCGATGGGGCGGCGCCACGATCGCCTATCGGCGGCGCCTGATCGATTCGCCGAGCTACACGCTCAACCACGAGGAGGTCGGCAAAGCGCTGGAGGAAGGGATCGCCTTCGCCGAGCGGATGACGCCGCAAGAGGTCCTGCTCGATGACTTCGGCTGCGCCCGGGCGCTGCGCCTCTCTCAGGTCGAGGATGATCCGTCCGCTCCGCCCCGCGAGGTCGTTCTGCTGGCGCGCACGATCCTGGTGGCCGCCGGCACACAACCCAACACCGTGCTCGCGCGCGAGGAGCCGGAACACGTGCATCTCGACGGCAAATATTTTCAGGCGATCGACGAGGATGGCCGCAAGGTGACGCCCGAGCGCATCACCAAGCCGTCCGCCGCCCATGTGTTGATGAGCATGCGCGCGGACGGCCGCGCTATCAGCTTCTTCGGCGATTTGCACCCTTCCTTTGCCGGCAACGTGGTCAAGGCGATGGCGAGCGCCAAGCAGGGCTATCCGGTCGTCAGTCGAATGTTGGCGCGGCAGCAACCGTCCGACATCTCCCCGACGTCATTGATCGCGCGACTGAATGACGAGCTGCGGCCCACCGTGCAGGAGGTCAACCGGCTCACGCCGGCGATCGTCGAGGTCGTCGTGCGCGCGCCGATGGCGGCGCGCGCGTTCAAGCCCGGCCAATTTTACCGTCTCCAGAATTACGAGACGCTCTCGCGCGATGCCGACGGTACCCGGCTCGCCAAGGAAGGGCTCGCGCTGACCGGCGCCACGGCCGATCTCGAGCGCGGCTCGCTGTCGACCATCGTGCTCGAAATGGGTGGTTCTTCCGACTTGTGCGCGCAGCTTGCGCCGGGAGAGCCGATTGTCCTCATGGGCCCGACCGGGCATCCGACGGAAACGCCGGGCGGCGAAAGCGTGCTGCTGATCGGCGGCGGGCTCGGTAATGCGGTTCTGTTCTCGATCGGGCAGGCGCTGCGCAGGAATGGCAGCCGCGTGATCTATTTCGCGGGCTACAAGCGCGCGTGCGACCGCTACAAGGTCGCAGAGATCGAGCGCGCCGCCGACATCATCGTGTGGTGCTGCGACGAAGCACCGGGCTTCGCACCGTCACGGGCAGGCGATCTGGCGTTCGTC
>DASQXF010000484.1:0-7894 GCA_035639895.1 Xanthobacteraceae bacterium | reverse complement strand
GCGGATCGCGGCCTTGGCGTCCTGCAACAGAGCAGCCTGGTTCTCCTTCAGCGCCAGCACATAGTCGCCGCCTCGCTCCACGATCGCTTTGGCCATGCCGCGATGGCAGTGCAGCGCATCGGCCGTCACCACGCAGCCGTTGAGTTGCACAAGCTTGATCAGTTGCATGGCGGCGGCGGCCTCGTTGTTGTTCGCCGCCAAGACATTGGCGAGCGCCATGCGCGTCTGCGCTGCCCAGGCGGTCACCATGACCGGCGGCATGTGGCTCTTGCCGCGTTCGTAGCCGCGCCTGAGCGCCTTTCCGTCGAGCGCGATGACGCCACGCGGCTGCTTTATTTTCGCTCCCGCCGCAAAGGCCTTCATGAAGCGCCGGAACGACGCCTCGAAGGCCTTCGGATCGAGCATGCGGAATACACGGCTGAACGTATCGTGGCTCGGCAAGCCGTTCTTGAGCACCAGCACATCTTGCCAAAGATAGGCCTTCATCCGGGCAAACAGCGCCATGTCGGTGCAACTCGTCGCTCCGCACAGCGTCGCCATCAGCGCGATGAACAAAATCTCCGTCAGATCGTGCAGCGCATTGTCCGCCCGCGGGTCGGGCAGGTCTGCGAAGCACTCCACAAATCGTTTCATCGGTGGCTCCCTCCGAACCAGAAGCCACTTTCAGAATCCACTTCCACTTCATTGGCAATGGCTTACAAAAGCCCACATGCGATTCCCCTGCCCTTGCGGGGAGGGTCGGCCCGAAGGGCCGGGGTGGAGGTCATGCGGTGATGCACCAGCGTCGCGTCGCACTACCACCCCCAACCCCTCCCCAGCCGACGTCGGGTTTACCCGATATCGGCCAGTCTAATGTGCCGAACCCGGGCAAGCCGGGTTCGGTGGGGAGGGGAGCAGACCGAGTGCGCGGCGAGCATGCATCTAGCACTCATGAGACGCTATCCCGGCTTGTTGGCCACGCCAGCCTCGGTGAAGGTCGCCATTCCGGCATAACAGGCGAGCGCGGCGCGCAGTACCGAGACGGCGAGCGCAGCGCCGCTTCCTTCGCCGAGGCGCATTCCGAGATCGAGCAGAGGGTCGAGACGAAGCTCGGTTAGCAGCATGCGATGCGCCGCCTCCGCCGAAACGTGTGCCGCCATGGCATGGTCGAGCGCGTCTGCGCGCAGCTTGATCAGTGGGGCGACGGCAGCGACGCAAACGAAGCCGTCGAGCAACGCCGGGATGCGGCGGTGGCGCGCTGCAAGAGTAGCTCCGAGAACGGCGGCAAGCTCGCGCCCGCCGAGCGCGGCGGCGCTCGCGAGCGGATCGTTGACCAGCGCCGCATGGCGGGCGAGGCTCAAGTCGATCGCGGCCTGCTTTCGCGCCAAGCCCTCATCGTCGATACCGGTGCCGCGACTCGCCCAGCGCGAGCCGCCGCCGCCGAACAGCGCCGCCGCGAGCGCGGCGGCAGCCGTGGTATTGCCGATCCCCATCTCACCGAGGCAGACGAGGTCCGTGCCGGACGCGACGGTGTTGTAGCCAGTTGCGACCGCGGCGAGGAACGCGTCCTCGCTCATGGCCAGTGCTTGCGTGAAGTCTGCCGTGGGTTCATCGAGCGCGAGCGGAACGACGCGCAGGTTTGCGCCGACGGTTCGAGCGAGCTGATTGATGGCCGCGCCGCCGGCGGAGAAATTCGCCACCATCTGGGCGGTGACCTCGGCGGGATAGGCGGACACGCCTTGTTTCGTCACACCGTGGTTGCCCGCGAACACGAGAATGTCGACCCGATCGAGGCGCGGCATGCTGCGCTGCTGCCACTGCGCAAGCCAGACGACGACGTCTTCGAGCCGCCCGAGGCTGCCGGGTGGCTTGGTGAGCTGGCTCTGACGCTCGGCTGCCGCCGCCGCGGCTTTGGCATCTGCGGCCGGCAAATCCAGACAGGCCGCGCGAAGATCATGCAGCGAGGAGAAGAGGGGCGATCCGGATGCGCTAGCGTCTGGCGGTGGCCGCCTTGTCATGATCGCCTTTCACACCAATCCGGTTGGTTGGCTCGGCCTTACACTATCCGCCGTCGTCTCCCACGCACAGCGCGTCCTTAAGGGCGTTCACGCCCGTCTTCGACGGACTATGGACCCGCGTGAACGCGCTTATGCTGGGAACCGCCTGTTCCAGAGGCAGTGGTTATGGATACCCGCTTTCGCGGGGATGACAGCATATGAGCTGATCAGTCGGATCGCTGAGCAGGCGAGACGCCGCTCCTGTTGTGATCGGTGAGCGGCTGCTAAAGTTGCGCTGAGTTGTCGTGACGCGCAATACCGCCGCTCGACGAAATAAGCGCGAAGAGGGCTCATGCAGAGACACGCGCCGTCGGCGGACATTTCGCCGAAACAACTCGCGGCGGATATCGCCGCTGCCCTGCTTTTCTCGACACGGCTGCCGCTGCCTCGCGCCGCGGCGATCACCGGCGCCGATCTTGCGCGCGCGAGTTGGGCTTTGCCTGTCGCGGGAGCTGTCGTCGGGCTAATGGCAGCGGTGATTTATTGGCTGGTTCGCGGCACCGGTCTGCCGCCGCTCGTCGCCGCCGGCCTGACGGTCGCGGCTACTCTCGTCGCCACCGGATGCCTGCATGAGGATGGACTGGCGGATGTGGCGGATTCCTTCGGAGGAGGGACGCGCGAGCGCAAACTCGAGATCATGCGCGACAGCAGGATCGGCACCTATGGCGTCTGCGCACTATTCATGTCGCTGCTGTTGCGGACAGCCGCGCTCGCCGCCATTGCCGATCCAGCGCTCGCTGCTCCGGTCCTCGTTGCGACGCATACTGCAGCCCGTTCCCACATGGCGCTGTTCATGCGGCTCGTTCCGCCGGCAAGGGCCGATGGCCTTTCCGTCGGCGTCGGCACGCCACCGCGTGAGAGCGCAATCGCCGCACTGATCATCGGTGTGATCGCGCTCGGCGTCGGGCTCGGGCTGATGGCAGGCATTTTTGCGATCGTGCTGTTGGCGGCCGAGTTCGCGTTCCTGCGGTGGCTATGCATGCGGCAGATCGGCGGCCAGACCGGCGATGTCTTGGGCGCGCTGGAGCAAACGGGCGAAATGACTATCCTGTTAGTCGCGGCAGCAGCGAATGCCGCCGGATGATGCCAATCCTTTTGGTTCGCCACTAGCTGAACTGATCATCGAGGAATGAAGGATGAGGGCGCAGATTCAAAGTCTCAGCGCGGACACAAGACCAAGCGACTTCGACGATGGCTTCCGCACGCGTTTGCGCGACCTGCTCGTGTGGCGGCGGGATGTTCGACGTTTTCGACGCGATGCGCCGCCGGCTGGCACCTTGGAGCGCCTAATCCATCTGGCGTGCCTGGCGCCTTCGGTCGGCTTGAGCCAGCCTTGGCGCTTCGTGATCGTCGACGATCCGGTGCGTCGCGCAGCCGTTCGGGAAAATTTCGAACGCTGCAACGCCGAGGCGCTTGCGGCGCAAGCTCCGCAACAAGCGGCCGCCTATGCCCGGCTCAAGCTGGCCGGATTGGACGACGCGCCCTGCCACTTGGCGGTATTCGCCGATCGTTCGACCGTGCAGGGACATGGGCTGGGGCGTCAAACCATGCCGGAGATGATCGAGTATTCGGCGGTAACAGCCGTCCACACCATTTGGCTCGCGGCGCGCGCGGAGGGGATTGGCGTGGGCTGGGTATCGATCCTCGAGCCTGCAACCGTTGCAGCGATTCTCGATGTCCCTTCGCACTGGAAGTTCATCGCGTATCTCTGCCTTGGATTTCCCCAGGCCGAGGATGATGTCCCCGACTTGGCGCGCAAGGGCTGGGAGCAACGACAGCCCTTCGCGGTCGTGCTTCGGCGCTAGCGTCGCCCATCTGCATTCCGCCTCTCGGCATTAGCGCGGCTCTGCCGGAATGACGGGGCCGAGCAACGCGCGGGGCTCGCGTGTGCCTGTTTGCGCGTCTTGTCGGAACCCGCGGGGGAACTTTCAGTCGTTCTTCGGGGTTGGCAATTGTCCGGACCGTTCATGCGCAATATGCGTCAAGCGGGGCGCAATATGCCGCCAAGCGCTGGCGGCGAGGAGGCGGCGATGATCCGCAAGCTCAAGTCCGGCGGTTACCGGCTCTATTCGCGCAAGATCAATCCGAAGACCGGCCGGCGCCGCAATCTCGGCACGTTCAAGACGCGCGCGGCGGCCGAAAAACACGAGCACGCCGTTCAGTATTTCAAGCGTCATTGACGCCAAGCTCAGGAGGTGTGCCATGCGTGGAATCGTGATGGCTTATGCGATTGCTGCAGCCATGGTCGCGTGGACTGCCGCCGTCGCGCAGAACAATCAACCGTCACCGCCTGCCGGCGGCAGTGCGCAAACGACGGGGCAAGCAGACCCCGGGCCAGCACCCAGGCAGGCGCCGCCCGGCCATCGCCAGCCCAGAGCACAGGATGTGCCGCCGGAGATCCAGGATAATTATGGCGTTAGATCTCCCGAGGATGAGGAACTCCGCAGAAAACTGCGCATCTGCCGCGATTGCTGAGCTTTGCCCGCGATCAGGCTGCCGTAACTGCAACGACGCGTCTCGATCGGCCCTTGCTCGGTCTCAATGCGTTGGCCACTGTTGTTCCTCCTCCAAGGATGCTCGAACGGAGAACAACATGCCGCACGCGATCGCCTTGATCTTTGTTGCCACGCTGATCACGAGCCCGCAGCACGCATGGGCGCTGGCAAATCCGGCATCGGTGTTCTGCGCAAAGAGCGGCGGCAAGAGCGAGATTCGCAACGGTCCGCGCGGCCAGTACGGGGTGTGCCGGCTGCCTGACGGCCGGGTGGTGGACGAGTGGGAATACTTTCGCGCGATGCGGGGAAGAGCGCGGTAGTCAAAGTTCGTAATTCGACTACTTACTTCCAGCTCGTAGCCCGGATTGAGCGCAGCGAAATCCGGGATAGCATTGCGGCATGGTCCGGTACCGTCGAAATTTCGTTTCAGGCGGAACGTTTTTCTTTACCGTTACGCTCCTGGACCGGAGCTCCCGGGTGCTGATCGATCACGTTAACGCGTTGCGCCTTGCCACAAGGAACACGCGCCGCTTGCATCCATTCACGATCGACGCGGTCGTGGTCTTGCCGGACCACCTGCACGTTGTCATGACCTTGCCGGAAGGAGACGCCGACTATCCAAATCGATGGCGTCTCATCAAGCGACGATTTACTGACGAGGTGGTCAAATCGGGGACTCCGGTCGCACGTCACCAAAACGGCGAACTCGCGTTATGGCAGCGTCGTTTCTGGGAGCACACGATTCGGGATGAGAGGGATTACGAGCGACACGTCGACTACGTCCATTTCAATCCGATAAGGCACGGATTGGTCACGCGGGTTCGCGACTGGCCGTATTCCTCGTTGCGACGTGGACTGTTGCCGCAGGATTGGGGCGGGGATTCCGCCCCGGATCAAGGAACGTTCGGCGAACCTCGCCCCTGATCCCGGATTTCGCTGCGCTCAATCCGGGCTACTCGTTATTCGTCGGGCATGTCGGCGATCGGGACGGAATCGACCTGGTGCCCATGTTCGTCCTTGATGGTGACGAACCATCCTTGCCAACTGCGGCCCGGCTTGGCTTTGCCGTGTCTGAGCTCGTTCGCGAGCACCACCGCCTCCTCGCGCGCCGCGGCGTTGCCCGGCAAGTCCATTCCCTTGGGATTTTCCAGGGTTTCTCGTCCGTTGGTGACGTGAAAATAGTAACGAGGCATAAGGTGCTCCGGCTCGCAACCGGCCTGCGGTACACGGTTTCCCCGGCGCGCGCAAACTCAACCCCGTCTCGTCGTGGCTGCGAGCACGCACCTTCACGGGAACGTGCGATGCTCCGGCGGCCTGCGCGACCCGGCCACGATGACGAAAGCAGACGCTTGATATAAGACCTGGCCAACACGATCTGATTGCAAGAGGCAAAGTACAATGAGCGCAGCCGATCCGAGAAGCTGGATGTGGGCGGAAGCCTGCGCGATGATCGAGCGGGCGGAGCAATTGCATCGGCAGTTCTTTCGACCCGGGCTGGCGCCTGCCGCCGCAGTGAATTGGGAGCCGCCGGTCGATGTGTTCGAGACCGAGCAGGAATTGACGATCGTCGCGGCGCTGCCAGGTGTCGAGCCGCAGGAGATCGAGATCGCGATCCAGCAGGGCGTGCTGCGCGTCGCGGGCGTGCGGCAGCTGCCAGCATGCGTGCACGGCGCGGCGATCCATCGCATGGAACTGCCGCACGGCCGCTTCGAGCGCCGCATTCGCCTGCCCGGCGAGCGCTGGCAGGTTGACCGCTCCGCGCTCGTTAACGGCTGCCTCGTGCTCAGCCTCACGCCGCAACGCGGATAGCCGCGCGCCATGGCCGACCAAGCCGACACAAGACCGGCCGATCAGGGCCATCCGCCGCTCCCGCCCGACAGCATGATCCTGCTGCCGGTGCGGCAGCTCGTGCTGTTTCCCGGGATGGTGCTGCCGCTGACCATCGGCCGCAAATCCTCCATCGCGGCGGCCCAGAGCGCGGTGCGCAACCAGCGCCCGCTCGGGGTGATCCTGCAGATCGATCCGGCGGTCGAGGAGCCGACCATCGAGCAATTGCACCGGGTCGGCACCGCTGCGCAGATCCTGCGCTACGTCACCGCTCCCGACGGCACGCATCACGCCGTGGTGCAGGGGGTTCGGCGCTTCCGCGTCATCGAGCGGCTGCCCGACTTCCCGTTCCTGGTTGCGCGCGTCGAGGAGATCGGCGTCGCCGGGGTCATGACGCCCGACCTCGAGGCGCGCATCGGCCTGGTGCGAACGCGCGCGCGCGAAGCGATCGAGCTCTTGGCCAACGTCCCCCCGGAAGTGGCGGTCACGATCGAGAATCTGGATTCGGCCTCTGCGCTCGCCGATTTCATCGCCGGCATCATCGACATCAAGCCTTCGGAAAAGCAGGACGTGCTGGAGACGATCGACGTCCGCGCGCGGCTCGACAAGGTGCTGGCGCTGCTGGCGCAACGCATCGAGGTGCTCAAGCTCTCCAAGCAGATCGGCGAGCAGACCCAGCAATCGCTGTCCTCGCAGCAGCGCGAGCACATCCTGCGCGAGCAGCTGCGCCACATTCAGAAGGAGTTGGGCGAGGGCGACGAAAAGTCGGTGGAGATCGCCGAGCTGCGCGAGGCGATCGAGAAGGCGGGCATGCCGCAGGAGGCCAAGGACCAGGCCACCAAAGAGCTCAGGCGGCTCGAGCGCATGCCGGAAGCCGCCGCCGAATATGGCATGATCCGCTCCTATCTGGATTGGCTCATCGATCTGCCCTGGTCGAAGCTCGACGCCGACAACATCGACGTCGCCGAAGCGCGCCGCATCCTCGACGAGGACCATTACGGGTTGCCCAAGATCAAGCGGCGCATCCTCGAATATCTCGCCGTGCGCAAGCTCAAGCCCGACGGCAAGAGCCCCATCCTCTGCTTCGTCGGGCCGCCCGGCGTAGGTAAGACGTCGCTCGGGCAGAGCATTGCGCGGGCGACCGGCCGCAAGTTCGTACGGCTGAGCCTCGGCGGCGTGCACGACGAGGCGGAAATCCGAGGGCATCGGCGCACCTATATCGGCGCGCTGCCCGGCAACATCATCCAGTCGATCCGCAAGGCCGGCACGCGCAACCCGGTGATGATGCTCGACGAGGTCGACAAGCTCGGGCAGGGATTCCACGGCGATCCTTCTTCCGCGCTGCTCGAGGTGCTCGACCCCGAGCAGAATTCGACCTTCCGCGACAACTATCTCGGCGTCGCCTTCGACCTCTCGAAGGTGATGTTCATCGCCACCGCCAACGTGCTCGATACCATTCCCGGCCCGGTGCGCGACCGCATGGAGGTGATCGAGCTTCCCGGCTACACCGAGGACGAGAAGCTCGAAATCGCCCGC
>DASQXF010000483.1:0-4751 GCA_035639895.1 Xanthobacteraceae bacterium | reverse complement strand
ATCTGATCGCGTACCGGCTCGCGCAGCCGCGCTGCCCCCGTGCCTGGCGCTTCAACGGAATCGCTCTGCGGCAAATTCCCGAACAATCCGGCGGACGTCATCTTGGCCTCTCTCAGCGAATCGCTGACACAAGGAATCAGTCCGCCTGCTGCCACGCAACGAAAACCGGTTTGATATCCAAAGATTCACAGGCTCTGAGGAGCGCGCATGGCATATCCCTCGGCGCTGCATGAGGCCGCGCCGTCCGCTCATTCGCGCGCATAACGCAAGTCCCGTAGCCCGCATGAGCGAAGCGACATGCGGGGGTCCCGGATTTCGCTGTCGCTCATCCGGGCTACGAGTCCTGGATCGCCGGCTCATTCACTTCAGATTGAATCGGATTGGCACGGTCAGGTCGATGCGCGGGCCGGGCAATTCCGGCGGCGGCGGCGGGAAGGGTTGCGCGCGGCGCAAGAGCGCCAGCGCTTCTTCGTCGAGGATGTCCGTCCCCGATGAGCTCACGATCCGGCTCGCGACCACCCGACCCTGGCGGTCGAGGCTGAAAAAGACCCGAGCGGTCCCTTGCTGATGGCGCGATTGAGCGCGTTCCGGATAGCGCTTGTTGCGCTCGAGGAGCGCCAGCATCTGGCTTTTCCACGTCGGCACCGCGTTCGACGTTTTGGGCGTGATCTGACCTTGCGCCGGCGCGGCCGGCAGCGCGGCGGTCTGCTCGGGAAGCGCCTGCAGCGCCGAAGTCGTCGGTGCCGGCGTGAGCGGATTCTGCGGCTGCGGAGGTGTGACCTCCTGGTGCGGCGGCTCGAGCGGGACGTCCGGATTGGGCGCGGGCTTGATCTCGGGCGGCGGCTCCTCGACTGGCCGCGACGCAACTTTTTCTTCCGTTTTCGGCTTTTCCTCGACCTGCTCGGCCGGCCGCTCGGGCGAGGCGTCGGACATCATCTGCTCGGGTCCGGGAGCAATGTCCGCCTTCGGCGTAGGTGGCGCGACCGGCACCGGGGCAAACTCGATCACGATCGCAGCGGCGGGTTCCGCCGCCTCGATCTCGTCGCGCCAATTGACCACTGTCGCGGCGATGGCGGCGTGCGCGAGCACGACGATCGCACCGCTGATAAGCCAGCGGCGCAGGTCGGCGACGTCGTCGGCGCTCAGCGCCATCATGGCGTTTTCTCAAGCCCCACCAGTGCGACCTTCAGATACCCGGCCGCGCGCAAGAGGTTCATGACTTCCATCATCTCGCCGTAAGGGACGGCCTTGTCCGCCCGCAAGAAAATGCGCGTGTCCTTGTCGCCCTTGGCCACCGCATCGAGCGTGCCGGTCAAGAGCTCGCGAGCGACGGGAGTTTCGCCGAGCGCGAGCGTGAGATCGGACTTGACCGTCAGATAGAGTGGCTGCTCCGGCCGCGGCTGCGGCTGCGCCGTCGACGCCGGCAGGTTGACGGCGATGTCGACGGTCGCAAGCGGCGCCGCCACCATGAAGATGATGAGCAGCACCAGCATCACGTCGATGAACGGCGTGACGTTGATCTCGTGCACTTCGTCGAGGGTGTCCTCGCCGTGATCGAGACGCACGCTCATCAGGATCCTCGTTGTCCGCCGCTCGCATCCGCGAGCCTTACACGACGGCCGGTAACGGGCTCACCCGCAGTCCGCTCGAGCGGTACGCCAGTCGCGCGATCCAAATCGCGGCTGACGAGCCGCAGCACCGCCGCCGCGGCATCGCCGAGCCCGGCGCGGTAGCCAGCGATCGACCGCGCGAACACGTTGTAAATCACGACTGCGGGAATGGCGGCCGCAAGCCCGAGCGCGGTCGCGAGCAGCGCCTCCGCGATACCCGGCGCCACCACGGCGAGGTTGGTGGTGTGAGACTTCGAGATGCCGATGAAGCTGTCCATGATGCCCCAGACCGTGCCGAACAATCCGACGAAAGGCGCGGTCGCACCGATCGTCGCGAGCACGCCGGTGCTGCGCAGAATACGCCGCGCGTAGCTCGCTTCGATGCGCTCGAGGCGCGATGCAACCCGTTCCTTGATGCCTTCCCTGTCGGTGGAAGTGGGTGAGAGCTTCAGTTCGGTCGCCGCCGCGTCCAGGAATTGGGCAACCTCGCCCTGAATTTCGGCAACGCGCTCGATGTCCTCGAATGTCGTGCGGATGCCGGCGAGCTTGTTCAATCCTCTGCGTAGGCGTCGCTTGACGAAAAAGATCTCGATCGATTTGGCGAGCCACACCGTCCAGGTGACGAGAGAAGCGAACGCAAGCCCGATCATGACCGCCTTAACGACCGGATCGGCGTTGAGATACATGCCCCAGGGGCTGAGATCGCGTGGCAGCGTCGCGGTCGCCACGACATTGTCCTGCGCCAGCGCCGCCGAAGGTTCGGCCAGCGATGCGATCAGCGCGGCAGCGCGCGGCGCCATTGCGCTTGCGCGCACGAGTTTGTCCAGCGCGCGAAGCCGCCGTCCCTGCGTTTGCAAAACTTTCACCTGCACTCGATTCCTAACTCGTATCCCCGGCGGGCCAGCCTAACGCTACAATGTAACATTGGCGAGATGCGGTGGGCAATTTCGCGTCCGGCCCGCGCGGATTTTCAAGCCCCGGCAAAATCCTTAGGCGACCGCGGTTTTGCCTCGCTGTACGGTCTGCCGCACCTCGAAACCTTCGAATTGCGGATGGTCGATGTAGAGCGGCTTATTCTGGCCGGCATCCTTGTGGGCGGCACGAAATGCCTCCGACTTGGTCCACGCTTCGAAAGCGCCCTGGTTTTCCCAAACCGTATGCGACGCATAAAGCGTGAAGTCCTCGTGCGCGGGCCCTTTGAGCAGGTGGAATTCGACGAAGCCCGGCACCGTGTCGAGCCGCGAGTCGCGGTTGAGCCACACGTTCTCGAACGCCTGTTCGGATCCCTTCTTCACCCGGAAGCGGTTCATGGCAATGAACATCTTTGCTTCTCCTCGTTGACGCTTGAAGTCACCCATACCCGCGACGCAATCCTTGTGTGTCCTCAATCCCGCGACCAACCAAGCGCCCGCGCTTGGAAAATCGCGGCGATGGCCTGTCATCCTCCGAAGAGCACCAGATCGCTGAACCGCACCGTCAGCGCGCCTTTGACCGTCAGTCCCGGACTGAAGAACGGCCGCGGCGTCGAATTCACCCCGTAGCCTGGGCTCGGAGCGACGCTCGAAGGGCGCCCCGCGATGGCGTCCCCCTCGCTTGCTGCACCGGGTTGGTCGATACCACCGTAATCGGATCCAACTCCACCTCTTCCGCAAACCCGGTCCCGCGCCGCCCGCGACGCTCAACGCGATCGCGGAAACTCCGGCAAAGAGCGCGCGCGCTCGCACTGCGATGTAGCATGACACCCCCCACTCCCCTGGTTTTGGCCGGGGCTGGCGGGCTACCGCAGATGCGGAGGCTTGCTGGCTAGGGCCTGGCCGCAGACAAAGTGTCGACGAGCTGAATGTTGTCTATGTAAGTTATTTGTATTATTGAGGTCAATCACTTGCGCAATACAGTTTAGCTAGCGTCTAAACTCTGCGATTGCTAAATAATACACTTTAAAATCTGTCCAAAGACAGAGATTTACCAAGTAACGGGGGCGAAGGGCGAAGATGAGTGTAGGACTTGATCCAGATGAATCCCGCGTCCGGCAGCGAGACCGCCACAACATCCTCCGGCGCCGAACGGGCTGATCACCGAATTGTTCGCGCAGCTCGATCAGATGAACGGGGAACTCGGCTATTTCGAGCCGCGGCCTGGCACCGTGACCGGCCGGAGCGGCCAAAGGTCTGGACGCCGGACCCCAATGCGGCAAACTATTGGGGCGTGGGAGCACCGGAGGAAATGCGCAAGTAAGAAACAAGGCGGCACCGATGAAGCGTCGCCGCAACGCGATCCCGAACGGAAGGCGATCCGCGTCCGGGATCAAAGGGAGGAGACGATCATGGACCTTCGTCGCAACGGGCTGCGTACCCTTGGCGCTGCGCTGATCATCGGACTTGGCTTGATTTCCGGCGTCTCCGCGCAGAGCGGCAATCCGATCCGGATCGGCATGAGCCTCGCGCTCACCGGCGCCGGCGCCGCACCGAGCAAGGTGATCAACACTGCGCTTGAGATCTGGCGCGACGACGTCAACGCCAAGGGCGGGCTGCTCGGCCGCCCGGTCGAGCTCGTCATCTATGACGACCAGAGCGCGCCGGCGAACGTGCCGAACATCTACACGAAGCTCATCACAGTCGACAAAGTCGACCTGCTGCTCGGACCGTACGGTACCAACTTCGTTGCGCCGGCGATGCCGGCCATCATCCAGCACAACAAGATGACGATCAGTTTCACCGCCATCGGCATCAACGACAAGTTCCACTACCCGAAATACTTCTCGATGGTCTCGGTTGGTCCGGAGGGCGTCAACGCCTTCTCGATCGGCTTCTTCGATCTAGCCGCGGTCCAGACACCTAAGCCACAGACCGTCGCGATCCTCGCCGCCGACGCCGAGTTCGCCCAGAGTGCCGCCCACGGCGCCCGCGAGGAAATCAAGAAGCACGGCTTCAAGATCGTCTACGACAAGAGCTATCCGCCGAGCACGACCGATTTCGCGCCGGTGGTGCGTGCGGTGCGGGCCACCGATCCGGATATCGTCTATATCGGCGCCTATCCGCCGGACAACGTCGGCATCATCCGCGCCGCCAACGAGACCGGGCTGACGCCGAAGATGATGGGCGGCGCGATGATCGGCATGCTGGTGACGCCGATCAAGGTCCA
>DASQXF010000482.1:0-6827 GCA_035639895.1 Xanthobacteraceae bacterium | reverse complement strand
GCGGACGCTGGACCCGGCGGCGGCCCGTTCAGACGCCGGCTTCGCCCGGCGCGGCGGCGTGGATGGCGAGCGCGTGCACGCCGCCTTTTAGCTCAGCGACAAGCGTTTCATTGACCATGCGGTGGCGTTCGAGCCGGCTCTTCCCGCGGAACGCCTCCGCCACAATATATACCCTGAAATGCGTTTGCCCGCCCTCGCGATGCCCGGCGTGCCCGGCGTGCTGGTGGGATTCGTCCACCACCTCGAGCAGTGCGGGCTGGAAAGCTCTGGTCAACTTTTCCGCGATGACATCACGCCTGGCCATGGCCTCGGCATAACGGGAAGCGAACGTACCCGTCAATCCATGGCAAGATAGACGCAATCGCGCTTGTCAAGACTTGAAGATAACGCGGCCACGCGCGCATACTGATCGGTCATGAAAAGCGACTCGCCCCTCTTTGATCGCATCCGGGTCAAGCCCGACAAGGACCGGCGGCTGCGCGCGCAATGTCCCACCTGCGAATGGCCGAACTGCGAGGCGCCCGCGACCCACCGAGCCCCCAAGGGGCGGCTACGCGAACGGGAATACTGGCGGTTTTGCCTTGAACACGTCCGCGAATACAACCACGCCTATAATTTCTTCGCCGGCATGACCACTGAAGATATTGCCCGTTATCAGAAGGAAGCGGTGATCGGCCATCGCCCCACCTGGAAGATGGGGATGAACGGCGGGCGGCCGAGCTCGCGCTCCCGCTCCTCCCGCTTGCATCCCGAGTTCACCGATGCGGATGATCCGTTCGGCATGTTCCGAGAGTTTGGCGGACTGGGGAGCGCACGGCGCTCGGAGCGGCGCGCGCCGGAAGCCCGCGCGGTGCGCAACGCCGAGCGCAAGGCGCTCGACGCCCTCGGCCTCGAAGCGGACGCCTCGGCACACGAGGTCAAGACGCGGTTCAAGACGCTGGTGAAGCGGCATCATCCGGATGCCAATGGCGGCGATCGCTCCTCGGAAGATCGGCTGCGCGAGATCATCCAGGCCTATAATTATCTCAAGTCGATCGGTTTCCGCTGAACCGTGACCCGGCGCGGCGACTTGAGCCGCTCACTCCCGCGTCGCCGATCGATGCAGGAGTACGATTGCAGCTGCGAGCAGGTCCAGCAGCACGCAGAGCGCCAGCGCGGCCGTGTAGCCGCCGGTCGCATCATGCACGACGCCGAGGAGGCCTGGGCCGAATGCATAGGTGAATTGCCCGACTGCCGTCGAGAGCGCGATCAGCATACCAAACGATTCCGCTTCGAATTCACGCTGGATGATGAGGGCGGGGAAGGTGATGAGGTTGCCGACTGAGAAGCCGAAGGCGGCGCAGGCGATGAAGAGAGCCGCGGTATTCGTGGTTTGCGTCATAACGACCAGTGCGGCAGCCTGGCTGGCCAGCGAAAGCGAGGCCGCCAGGCGCTGATTGACACGGTCGATGACCGTGCCGAGCGCAAGGCGTCCGAGGATCGCCATGGTTGTGGTGATCGCTACTGCTGTTCCCGCTTGGGTGCGCCCGATCACCGGTTCCAGGAACGCGATCTGGTGGACGAGGAAGCCGACTTGCGCCAACAGCGCGAGCGCGAATGGCGCCGAAACGGTCCAGAACCTGAAGCTGCGCAATGCCCTTGGCCGGGTCCAGGGCGCGGCCCCGCCAGCGCCGCTCCGATCGGCCGCACCTCGCTGACGTAACGACGGCGACGCGTCGGGCGCTGGCGCGTGCATCCATATCAGCGTGATCGGAACGACGATCATCAACAGGACAGTGGTGATGATGACCATCGCGGCCTCCAGTCCGCATTGGGCGATGAGGAAGATCAGCGCCGGAACGATCACGACGCCGCTGGCGCTTGCCCCGGTGAGCGCGAGACTGATGGCAAGGCCGCGCCGCCGATCGAACCAGATACCGAGAATGTTGGTGATGGCTCCGGCGCTCATCGTCGCCCAGCCAAACGACATGAGGAGATAGACGGCAAAGAGCTGCCACGGCAGGCGCACCGTCCCGACCATGGCGGTGGATGCACCGAAGCAAGCGACTCCCAGCAGGGCGAACGTCCGCAACCCCAGTCGGCCGATGGCATCGCTGACGAACACGACCAGCAACGCGCTAAAGAGGTAGTAAACCGTCGTTGCGCCCGAGATCAGCGATGCCGGCCAACCGTTCAGTCGGCGCAACTCGGCGAGATAAATGCCGTGACCATAGAAGCCCAAGCCCCAGCTGAAGATCGCCATCACGAAGCAGACGAAGGTCACACGCCAGCCGGCGTATCGCGGCGAGGCCTCCTCTGCGCCGCTTGATCGTCTGTCGAGATACGCTGCGGCGGCTCGAGGCTCTCGCCGCGCAACCACAGCGCTGCTCCGGGTTCCGATCCCCCGCGCGGCGCCGATATCTTGGTTGCTCACGGTCGTCACCTTCACGTTATCGAACGACATGTCCAACAACGCATGTCTTGTCATATTGACGCGCCGGAATACTTCGGTAATAATCAAACTATGAAAGAAGGACCCGACGTCTCGATCATCGCCGCGCTGATCGGCAACCCGGCCAACGCCAACATGCTCATGGCGCTGATGGCCGGCCCCGCGCTCACTGCAACCGAGCTTGCCCAGGAAGCGGGACTCGTGCTCTCGACCGTCAGCGGACATCTCGCGAAGCTCGAAAATGCCGGCCTCGTCGCCGTCGAGCGCCAGGGGCGGCATCGTTATTTCCGTCTCGCGGATGCGAGCGTCGCGACCGCGCTTGAAGGGCTCATTCCGCTCGCCGCCCGCGCCGGGCACACCCGCATCCGCACCGGGCCGCGCGACCCCGAATTGCGCCGCGCGCGCTCCTGCTACGATCATCTTGCAGGCGACTTGGCGGTTCGAATGTTCGATCGCTTCACCGAACGCCGGTTCCTCACGCGCCGCGGCGACAGCCTGCAGGTAACGGCAGGGGGGCGGCGGTTTTTCGCCAGAGCCGGAATCGATATCGATGCCCTCGAAACCGGGCGACGCCCGCTATGCCGCCCGTGTCTCGATTGGAGTGAGCGCAGGAGTCACCTCAGCGGCGCACTGGGGGCCGCCATCTTCGATCGGATCATCGCGTTGGGCTGGGCGGTTTGCGAACCGCGCACGCGGGTCGTACGTTTCTCCGCCGGCGGCGAGCGCAAGATGCAGACGTGGATGTCCGCCTGAGGCGGAGATTTTCCCCGCCATCTCATGTTCGCAGTGCCGAACGCGGCTGACCGGCGCTTGAACCAAGCCGGTGGGCCTTGCGTTGTTACTTTGCGTGGCAGCTGTTGACCTTGCCGCAGTCGATACTTATTTGAAATCATGAGATTTTCAGCCAAAGACGCGGCGCCTTTCGCCACCGGCGGGCTTTCTGCTACGTTGGCGGACGAATCTGCCCCGCATTCCGCCGACCGAAAACGGGTCTCGGTCGTTGCCGAGACCACGGAGGAGCAATGACCGGCGCAACGCAAGAGATCGTCAGCCTTCCCGACATGAAGGTGTCGATCCGTCAGCTCTTCGGTTTCGACAGCGACATGGAAGTGCCGGCGTACTCGGAAGCCGACGAGCATGTCCCGGACATCGATCCCGACTACCGGTTCGATAAACCGACGACGCTCGCCATTCTCGCCGGCTTCGCGCACAATCGTCGTGTCATCGTCACCGGCTACCACGGCACCGGCAAATCGACCCACGTTGAGCAGGTGGCTGCCCGGCTCAACTGGCCATGCGTGCGCGTGAACCTCGACAGTCACATCAGCCGCATCGACCTGATCGGCAAGGACGCCATCGTCATTCGTGACGGCATGCAGGTGACCGAATTCCGCGACGGCATTTTGCCGTGGGCGTACCAACACAACGTGGCCTTGTGTTTCGACGAATATGATGCGGGGCGTCCCGACGTGATGTTCGTCATTCAGCGGGTGCTGGAATCTTCCGGCCGGCTGACTTTGCTCGACCAGAGTCGGGTGATCAGGCCGCATCCGGCGTTCCGCCTGTTTGCGACCGCGAACACGATCGGCCTTGGCGATACCTCCGGCCTCTATCATGGCACGCAGCAGATCAACCAGGCGCAGATGGACCGCTGGTCGATCGTCACGACGCTCAATTATCTGCCGCACGACAACGAGGTCGAGATCGTGCTCGCCAAGGCGAAGCACTACCGCACCGACCAGGGTCGCGACATCGTCGGCAAAATGGTGCGCGTCGCCGACCTCACGCGCAACGCCTTCATGAACGGCGACATCTCGACGGTGATGAGTCCACGCACGGTGATCATGTGGGCGGAGAACGCCGACATCTTCAAGGACCTCGGTTTCGGCTTCAGGCTGACGTTTCTCAACAAGTGCGACGAGCTGGAACGACCGATCGTGGCCGAATTTTATCAACGCTGTTTCGGAGTCGAGTTGCCGGAATCGTCCGTCAACGTGGCGCTGACCTGAGACCCGCCATCCCTGTGACGCTGTGATGTCGTCGAACATCAGGCCCAGAAATCCGTCGAAGGAATCCCCGACTGAGCCGTTCAAGCGCGCGGTCACGGGATGCCTGCGTGCGATCGCCCGCAAGCCCGAACTCGAAGTTGCCTTCGCCGCCGAACGCCCCGGCATCGTCGCCGGCAAGGCGCGTCTGCCCGAGCCGCCGCGAAAGCTCAGCGGCGCGGAAGCCGCAATCGTGCGCGGCCACGCTGACTCCATCGCACTCAAGCTCGCCTGTCACGACCCGATGGTACACCGCAAGCTCGTGCCGGGCGGACAGCAGGCGCGCGCGGTGTTCGAGGCGGTCGAGCAGGCCCGCGTCGAGGCCATCGGCGCGCGCCGCATGTCCGGTGTTGCCAACAACCTCTCGGCCATGCTCGACGACCGTTTCCACCGCGGCAAATTCGACCAAGTCACCGACCGGGCGGATGCGCCCATCGAGGAAGCGGTGGCGCTGATGGTGCGAGAGCGATTGACCGGGCAAGCGCCTCCGGCGGCGGCCAAGAAGCTCGTCGATCTGTGGCGGCCTTTGATCGAGGATCGTGCCGGGCGCGATCTCGATCGACTCGAGCGGCTGATCGAAAACCAGGCGCGTTTCGGCGACGCCATTCATGATCTGCTCGACGCGCTCGACATGGGCGAGGACCGCAGCACCGAATCGGACGAGGAGGAAGGCGAGGAAGGAGAACAGGATCGCCGCAAGGAAGAATCCGGCGAAGACGGGGAGGGCGCCGACGCTGACGACACGCAGACCCGTGTCGATGAAGCCGACGTCGCCGGCGAGGATATGTCCGACTCCACGGCCGAGGCCGCCGAGGCGCTCTCCGCCGAGATGGCGGACGATGCGGACATGGGCGATTCTGAGGCTCCGGCCGAGCCGCGGCGTCCCCGGCGGCACGGTCAGAACGAGCCGCGCGGGCCTGACTATCGGCCTTTCATCACCAAACATGACGAGACGGTCGCGGCCGAGGACCTGTGCGAACCGGAGGAACTCGACCGCTTGCGCGGGTATCTCGACAAGCAGCTCTCGCATTTGCAGGGCGTGGTCGCGCGGCTTGCCAACCGGCTGCAGCGGCGGTTGATGGCACAGCAGAGCCGCGCCTGGGAATTCGACCTGGAGGAAGGATTGCTTGATCCGGCGCGGCTTTCCCGCGTCATCGTCGATCCGCTGCACCCGCTCTCGTTCAAGCACGAGAAGGAGACCAGCTTCCGCGACACCATTGTCACGCTCTTGCTCGACAATTCGGGCTCGATGCGCGGACGCCCGATCACGGTCGCAGCCACGTGCGCGGACATCCTCGCGCGCACGCTCGAGCGCTGCGGTGTGAAAGTGGAGATTCTCGGCTTTACCACGCGCGCATGGAAGGGCGGGCAATCGCGCGAGGCGTGGCTCGCTGCCGGCAAGCCTGCCAATCCGGGGCGGCTCAACGATCTGCGGCACATTATCTACAAGTCGGGCGATGCGCCCTGGCGTCGCGCACGCAAGAATCTCGGGCTCATGATGCGCGAGGGGCTACTCAAGGAGAATATCGACGGCGAAGCGCTCGATTGGGCGCATAAGCGACTGCTGGGCAGGAGCGAACAGCGCAAGATCTTGATGATGATTTCCGATGGTGCTCCGGTCGACGATTCGACTCTGTCGGTGAACCCCGGCAACTATCTTGAGCGGCATCTACGCTGGGTGATCGAGGAGATCGAGACGCGCTCCCCCGTTGAATTGATCGCGATCGGCATCGGTCACGACGTTACGCGGTATTATCGCCGCGCTGTCACCATCGTCGATGCCGAGGAACTCGGCGGCGCCATGACGGAAAAGCTTGCTGAACTGTTCGACGAGCAGGCGCACGGGGAGCCGCTGCGGCGGAGGTTCGACGCGTGAGAGGCCGCACGGCTTCGCGTTCCGGTCTCCTATGGCGAAACCGACGGATCATCACCGCGGTCATTGCAAGCGCATCGCTGTTGGCAGCCAATCCCGGCGCAGCGCAGCTACTGCCGCCGATCGCGGCGCCGCTCGCAATCGAGATTCGTAGCGAACGTATCACGGCCTTCGACGTTCGCGACCACTCTCGTCGGCAGTTCGGCTTGCTGGAATTCCGCGGCGGCCTCGTGCTGCGCTCGCCCTACCAAAACTTTGGCGGCTTATCCGCCATTCGCGTCGCAGCGGATGGCGCGCATTTCATCGCCTTGAGCGACAAGGGTGCATGGTTTCGCGGCCGCCTTCTCTACGAGGGCACGCGGCCGAGCGGGATCGCGGACGCCGAAATGGCGCCAATGCTTGGCAGCAATGGGAAACCGCTGGCGGCGCGCGGTTGGTATGACACGGAATCGATCGCGGTGGATGGCGACACGCTCTA
>DASQXF010000481.1:0-4320 GCA_035639895.1 Xanthobacteraceae bacterium | reverse complement strand
ATGCCGATCACCGCCAGTGTGCCGCCGATCTCTCGATAAACTGGCGCGCCGGAATCGCCGGTACAGGCGCCAAGCCCGGCGCGTTCGCCTTTGGTGGCGGGATCGGCGAGCCTGATTTGCAGTGTTCCCGGCTGCCCGGTGGTGACGAGCGTCGCCGCGCGCACCGTGCCGCCGCTTTTGCCATCGCCGCGAACCGCAACGCCGTAACCGGCCACCACGAGGCGATCGCCGGGAGCGACCGAGGTGCCTGCCGGCATCAGCGGCGCGGGAGAGACCTTCAGCGGCGCGGCAAGCTTAATGAGCGCGACGTCGGCAGTGACGCGATGGCGCAGCACTGCACTGACGTCGAAGTCGGGATGTCGCGCAATGGCGCCCAGATCTTTGAGCACCGGCTGCCGCGCGCCATCGAAGTCGACCAACTTGTAAGTGGCGCCCGGCAGCACGCAATGCGCCGCTGTGAGCACGAGATCGCGCGCAAGCGCGACGCCCGAGCAGAATGTGGCCTGTGATCCGGTGAGCATGACGACGGCGTCCCCCGCGGCCTTTCCGGCGGGCGGCGCGCCGCCCACGAGCGCCGAGACGGAAGTAGCAAGCGTGCAAGTGCAGGCGAGGGCGAGCGTGATCCGGATCATGGCTCGAGCGGCGACCCTAATCTGGCTGCCGTCTCCGCGATCCAGTAGCGATAGCGCGCGAGCGGTATGACGCCGCTCACGAATCCGCAGGTGGGCTCGCCATCGGTCCGCGCCGACCAGCTCACGATGCCGACTAGGGCGCGATCTCTCTCTTCGAATACCGGACCGCCGGAATCGCCGTTACACACGCCGAAGCCGGCGGCCTCGCCGAGTTTCTGCGGATCAATGAGGCTGAACTGTTGCGAGCTTGGCCGGTCGGTCGCGACCAGCGTGACCGCACGCAGCCTGCCGGCGGTCTTGCGGTCACCTTGCACCCCGACACCGAAGCCGGCGACGATGAATCGATCTCCGACCGACGGCGGCACGCGGCGTTCGCTGAACGCGACCGGAGTGAGGTTCGCAACCGGCGCGGCAAGCTTGACGAGAGCCAAATCGGGCGCGTCGGCGCGCGGCGAGAACTGTGGATGCGCGGCGACGCCGGCGACATCCTTCACTTCGGGCCGGCGGCCCTCGAACGTCACCAGTCGATATTTGCCGGCGCTCGGCACGCAGTGTGCAGCCGTCAAAACGAGATCGGGCGCGATCGCCACGCCGGTGCACAGGTTGCGCGCGCCCACGATGATGACGACGTGCCGGGCAATCGCCTGGTCGGCAAAGGGTGCGCCTCCGACGATGGCGGCAGTGGGCCCGGCTGCGAGCACAAGCAACGCAAAGCCAAAGAGCGCGGCGGACGATCTCGCGCTCAACTTCGAACAGGCGATTGGAGCTGGCAGCAGGCTGGGAACGGTCCTGATTACAAAACCGGATCGCAGCTTGTCACGCCCGCGGCGCAGGGCCGGCAAAAACCCGGCACCCGTAGCGATCAGGTTGGATCGTGTTTCCTCACCTGCCATGCCCGTCCCCGGACTTGATCCGGGGATCGTCACGGGCGTCCGCGTCTTTATTGTGGCTTGCCGCTTCGAATGCAGACTTAGGTGGCCCGCCATCGCGGCCGACAGAGTCGGCAGAGTATCGGCGATGACGTCAGCTGTCTATGTTCCCGTCGCCAGCAGCATGCCGGCCGAATTCGGGATCTCAACCTCGATCTCGAGAGTCGAGACGTTTTCGCCGCGATCCATCCGCACCTCAACGTTCTCGCGTTCGACGGTGATGTGCTTGGTGAGTGCGGCGAGGATATCTTCGCGCAGAACGGCGAGCAGGTCAGACTGGCCGCGCGCCGCCCGTTCGTAGGACAAGAGGATCTGGAGCCGTTCCTTCGCGACCGGGGCGGAACCGCGACGCCGGAACAGGTTGAACACGTTCATGCCGCTCTCCGTCCGAACAGTTTGTCGAACAAGCCCTTGCGGTCGCTGGGGATGCTCATCGGCACATCGTCGCCCTTGAGCCTGCGGGCGGCATCGAGATAAGCGCGCGCCGCAGCGCTCGTCGTATTGTTGATGGTCACCGGCGTGCCCAGATTGGAGGCGCGAAGCACCTCCTCGCTTTCGGGAATGATGCCCAAGAGGGGCGTGGAGAGGATGTCGAGCACGTCTTCGATATTGAGCATCTCGCCGCGCGCAGCGCGTTGGGCGTCGTAGCGCGTGATCAGCACGTGCTTATCGATACGCTGACCTTTTTCAGCCTTCTCGGTCTTGGAATCGAGCAGCCCGATGATGCGGTCGGAATCGCGAACCGAGGATACTTCCGGGTTGGTGACGATGACAGCGACGTCGGCAAATCGCATCGCGAGCGTTGCACCGCGCTCGATCCCGGCGGGGCTATCGCAAATCACCCAATCGAACTTCCCGCGCAGTTCCTTGATGACTTCCGCAACGCCGTCCTCGGTCAGCGCATCCTTGTCGCGGGTCTGCGACGCCGGCAGCAGCCACAGCGTCTCGAGACGCTTGTCGCGAATGAGCGCCTGCGGCAGCTTCGCGACGCCTTGGATGACATTGACGAGGTCGAAGACCACGCGGCGCTCCGCCCCCATCACCAGATCGAGGTTGCGCAGCCCGACATCGAAATCGACCACCGCAACCTTCTGCCCGGCTTGCGCCAGCGCAGCGCCGAGCGCGGCGGTCGACGTCGTCTTCCCGACGCCGCCCTTGCCGGACGTGACCACGAGGACTTTGGCCATACTTGCTGTCTCCCCCATCGTTCAATCCAATGCTGCTATCGCAAGGACGCGGTTTTCGAGCCAGCACTGCGTGGGCCGGCTGCGGAGGTTTGCGTCCATTTCCTCGGCCGTCCGGTAATAACCATCGATCGAGACCAGCTCGGCCTCGTTCTTGCTGCAAAAGATGCGTGCTCGCGTGTTGCCCATAGACCCGGCCAGGGCTCGGCCGCGCAGCGCGCCGTAGATGTGGATCGATCCGCCGGCAACGACTTCGGCTCCCGAAGCCACCGAGCCGAGCACGGTGATATCGCCGTTCGGGAAAATCACCGACTGGCCCGAGCGGATCGGCGTTTCGATCAAGAGCGAGCTTGGCTCCTGACGTCGGGACTGCCGCGTGGCGCCTTTGCCGGGGGGCGGCGGCGCGAGCGCCTCACTGGCGTTCGGGCGCCCCCGCTTGAGTACGGGCGGCAGCGAGGAGCTGAGCTCGTCCGGCTCGGGGCCCTCGAGAGCCATGACCCGAATACCGCGCTCGGCCAATTCCTTGATCAGTTCGCCGATCTGCGATTCATTGAGTGCAACCGCGGCGAGATCGAGAATGATCGGTCGGCCGACGAAAAATGCGGGTGAGGTCCCGCTGCGCTTGTCCAGCGCCGTCAGCCACTCGGTGATCGGGGCAGTCGGGGTGAGCACGAACGCCATGATCGACCGGCCATGCAGTCGCATCGCTCCTTGCGGTCGAACGGCAATCGCGTTGGTCACCACGGTCCTCGAGGATTTGCCGGTGGGCTAATCCGATTAGCGCGCTCCGTGGTTAATTAAGGTTTAACAGAGGCGTATTTATCGGCACTGCACAGAATGCAAATCCCGCAGGCCGTCGCTTGTACGTTCGGAAAGTGCGCGAGAGTGCTGACCTCGCGGCGACATGCGCGACGGGATTGATCGCGCATTCGTCTTGCGACTTCGCGCCAAGCGGGCCAATTTTGTGGTGAGTGTCGGCGAAGAACACTTCGCTCGGCGCCACGACCGTTGACCGCCCGGAATGGGCGGCGGTCTCAATCATCTAGTTCGGACAGGCTGCCCCGGTTTTTACCCACGCTTCGACGAGCGCTCCCGCTTGCTTCTGCGTACCGGGCGCTGGCTGCCGGCCATATCCGGGTGCCCAAGCCCAACCGACCAGATGATCTTCGCCGATATGCTTAATGAGCGCGTCGAGCGAGCGGTTTCCATTGCGCGCCGGGTCCTTGATCTGGGCGCAGATCTCAGCGAGCGTTTTGCCTTCCCATGCCATCTCGCGCGGTGCGAGTTGCCACTCCGGGTTTCCCGGCACGCCCCCAGGATCGAAGTTGGCCGGTTGGTGGCAGTTCGAACAACGCATGGCCGGCAGGCCATGACCGTCGGCACCGCGCTCGACCGGCGGCTGATGGAGGCGACCCTGTTCTCCCTGGCGCGGGCGATCGCCGGCCGGATGGCAATTCACGCAGCGCGGATGCGTCAGCACTTTTCCGAGCTCGGTGAATATCGCCGCTGATCGCGCCGCCGTGTCGGCGATCGAGGCGAAGCTCTCGGGTGTTGCGAGGCTGTCCGCTTGCTCGG
>DASQXF010000480.1:0-2436 GCA_035639895.1 Xanthobacteraceae bacterium | reverse complement strand
GGCGCGAAGCTAAAGTCGTCATTGCCGGACTTGACCCGGCAATCTATCAAGCTTCGAAAAACTTCTTCCGAAGGCGATGGATGCGCGGGTCAAGCCCGCGCATGACGGGTTGGAGCGCGTGCGCTTTCGCGGGGCAGGGATCATGGGTCCCTGCTTACGCAGGGACGACGAGTTTGCTCAGGCTTGCGCCTTGAAGCTTACCGCGGTGCGGGTGACGAGGCGCAGAAGAATCATTGCCATTGACGGACGCGGCCGACGCTGCCGGATTTTTCCGGGTCGTCCCTTACGGCCAACACACAAGGCGCGGCACGCGCGACTTTGATGGCAGGGTTCTAAGACGAGGCTTACTCGCGCGCAGAAGGTGGCGCGATTGTCATGCCTCGTTAGGGCACCATAAAGTGGAAAATCAGCACCAGCAGCGCGATGACGACACCGATCATCGTGAAGGCGCCGACAAGCTCCAAGCCCATTTGACGCATACCCCTTGGCGCAAAATAAAACCCCGCCGGTGCGGGGCCAGTGTGACCCTCTTCGGCGAATTTTCCGGACCGCCCATCGGGGGGGAGTGGGGGGTGTCCGATCGCCTTGAAGGGAACCTGTCACATTGCCCGCCGTCAGGATGTGATGGCCATCACGTTTTGATGCTTTCTTGGAAAGCGTCCCTTGGAAGCGTGACGGGGATCACGGCGTTTCCTGCATTGCCCTCTATAAAGTTCTCCCTGGAGCGTGAGGATGCGAACATGGCAAAGAAACTCACATTGGTCTTCTTGATGGTCACGGTGGCGGCTTTGGTCGCGATCAACTCACCCGCGGCTCTCCCGAAACATGAATCGGCTGTGCTCATCGTAGCGAAGTGAGCGAGTTGCCGGGCTTTCGCGGGGCTGGAGAGCGTTACGCTTCCGTCTTGAAGCTCACGGCGGTGCGGGTGACGAGACGCAGGAGAATCATCACCGCGCCCATGACCACCATGACGCGGCCGGCGCTCTCGGCGCCGAGCAGCTCCGACCAGTCGAGGAGCTTCGCCTCATCGAGCACGCCGAGGAGCTCGGCGGCATAGGCGACCGCGAGCGTGCGCGAGTTGCCGCACAGCGCGCGCAAGCGCGCGAACGCAGCGGCGAGCGCGGCGCCCACCTCGGCAATGATGCCGGCCCACCCGGGGCGCCGGCGCAGGCGCGGCAGGATGAGCCATATATAAAGAGCGACGCTGGCGGCTGAGATGAGGGCGATCGACATAAGGACCATTTTGACCTCCGAATTCGATGGGTCTCCGCCCTCGTCCTGAGGAGCGACCCCGGCCTTGAGCCGGGGGAGCGTCTCGAAGGACGGGGGCGGGCGTGGACGCCCTCATGCTTCGAGACGCCGTGCTGCGCACGGCTCCTCAGCATGAGGGCGGGAGAAAAATCAGCTCGTACGTGCAGCCGCGGGGGCCATCGTCGCCGTCCCCGCGCCCGCCCACTTGGCCAGGATGGCGGCGCGCTTGCGCACGATGAGCGCGGTGGCGACGAGCACCACCGCGACGCCGACGCCGATGAGCGAATAGGCCGCAAGCGGCGACAGCAGCACGGGGGGCTTGTCGGGCTGCGTCATCACCGCCTTGGCGGTCTCGTTGCCGCCGCCAGTCGCGCCGGACGCCACGCCGCCCGCACGCGCGACGCGCTCGCGCCGAGTGGCTCGATCGTGCACGTCTCGCGGCGGCGTCGCCTCGCGATGCGTGAGCCGCGCCGCGACCGCGGGCTCGAGCGCCGCCAACTCCTTGGCCATCGCGACGCAGCCCGGCTGCTCGTCCCAATGGTTCGGATCGTACACGCCGTCGGCGACGTACTTGCCGCCGTGATACTCGCTCGTCCACGACCACAGATACGGGCTGTTGCCGCGCCTGAGGTAGCCCCAGCCGTTGTACTTCTCGCTCTCGTAGAGGATGCGCTCGACCGACCACGCTTTCACCTGGTCGAGCGCGTGCGGCGCCATGGTGAGCGCGTCGATCGCGCTCTCGTACCACCGGAACGGCGGACTGCCGCGCTTCGGCCGCCCGGCGGGGACGTGAGTGGTGCGCCGCTTGAGGCTGTCGCCGTTGTGCAGATGGGTGGCAAAATTCATGTCCGACTCGCGGCAGTGCAGCGCGCCGATCATGAACCACGGCACGCCGGTCGCGTGCTCGACCGCTTCGTAGGCGGCGCGGTTGGATATGATCGCGCGCGCGATCTTCTTCGCCGGCGCGCTCTTGTCCGGCTTGATCTGCGCGCGGTCCCACATGCGATGATAGCCGAGCTCGGTTTGCTCCGGGGTCGGAGGCATTCGCTTTCTCCATAAAAAAAGCCGCCCGAAGGCGGCGGTAATGGCACTACTCTGTCCGCGTCATTGCCGGGCTTGACCCTGAGCAAACCGACGACTCGTTGCAGTCACCTGCGGGCTTGACCACGCAAGTCGGATATTCGA
>DASQXF010000479.1:0-2684 GCA_035639895.1 Xanthobacteraceae bacterium | reverse complement strand
TCGGCGGCCGCGCGGTGAAAGGACCGACTGCCAAGATGATGTCCGAGCTTGGGCTCGAGGTGAGCGCGGCGGCAGTGGCGCGGCGCTACCGGGATTTGCTCGATGCCTATGTGCTCGATGGCACCGATGCCGACGCGGCGGGGAAGCTTGGCATTCCGGTCACGGTGACGCATACCCTGATGACGACGCTTGCCGATCGCGAAAACCTTGCGCGGGACGTGCTCGCCAGCGCCGACGCCGTGGCAAAGGCGGCGGCATGAACGCTCGCCGCAGCATCTATGCCGTGGTGCCAATGAAGGAGACGAGCGACGCCAAGCGCCGTCTCGCCCCGGTGCTCGACGCGACGCGGCGGCAAGAGCTGGCGCTGGCCATGTTCGAGGATGTGCTGGCGACGCTCGCCGGCGTGCGCGAGCTCGCCGGAATCATCGCGGTGACCGGCGATCCCGCGGCGGGGGCGATCGCATCGCGATACGGTGCGCACGTTTCAAGCGATGGGGCCCGCGAGGGGCACACCGGCGCGGTCGCGGTCGCGGCCCGGCAGCTCGCGGCGGACGACATGCTCACGCTCCCGGGCGACATTCCGCTCGTGCAAACGGATGACATCCGCAAGCTCCTCGCGGCCCATGCCGATGCAACACACCGCGACACGCGCGCCTTCATCATCGTTCCGGCGCGCGACGAGCGCGGTTCGAACGCCATCATCTGTGCGCCAGCCGGCGCCGTGCCGCTCATCTTCGGGACCGACAGCTTCTGGCCCCATCTCGCCGCGGCCAAACGCTGCGGCATCGAGCCCAGCGTGCTGCGCCTGCCGCGTGTCGCGCTCGACATCGACACGCCCGACGACCTAGCGCTGTTCCTTGCCACGCCCTCGCGCACACGCGCGCGGGCGCTGCTCGAGCAAGACTATCCGTCGTTGGGCGCGCCGACGGCGCGATCCCGGAATCCATAATTGACGGAATAGTTATGGATTTCCGGGCTGCCCCGCTGCGCGCAGCCCGGGATGACGGCACGCGAAGCGAGCCTTAGTCCACCGCGCCACCGCCGGACACGTTCGGCCGCGCGAACGCCGCTTCCATTTCCCGGCGCACCTTCACGGCAAGATCGTTTTCGTCGTAGGCGACGTCACTCCAGCGCAAACATTGGCCCTCGGCGACGTCGCGTTTGAGCCTGACCTGGTGGGCAAGGCCGAGCGGCAGCAATCCCTCGGCAAGCGAGCGCGCGGCCGGAACCTGTTTGCCCCAGACGCAGAATCCGCCTTCGCCGTCGAGCACCTCGTCTTTTTTGAGTGCGCGTTTGGCGGTCGCGGCGACGTCCGAGCGGAAGCTGGTCGGCGCGCCGGTCGGCTCCTTGCGCAGCGCCGCGCTGGCAACCGATATGCCGAGCTCGAGGCCGATCATGTGAATCGGCCGGTAGAGCGCAGCGTAGTGCCCGCTCTTGTCCGGCAGCATCGCATATTCCTTGAAACAGCGCCGCGCATAGTCGCTCTCGCCCTCGAACACCACATACGTGCCGAGTGCGAGATGATGCGGCACGTCGCGGCCGTCGCGGTAAACCGACGACGTTACTTCGGTCACACCTGCCTTCTCGAGCGCGCCGCCGGCAATTTTCGGCTTGCACACGTCGGCAAGCTCGAAGCGCATCGCCGGGGGGAAGCCCAAGCCATCGCTCTGCGGTATGAGCCCAGTGGCATTGCAGACCGCGGTCATCTCGATGCCCGATTTGGTCCCATCGACGAAGCTGTTGAACATTTTCGGATTGATCGACGTGCGGTCCTCAATCGACAGATATTTATCCAGAATGTCCCACACCGTATCGGGGGTGGAACGGTGATAGTGCGGCTCGTAGCGCGTCCCCTTGCCAGCGGCGACCACCGTGAAGCCGCAGGCGCGCGCCCAGTCCACGTGCTCGCAAATGAGCGCGGGCTGGTCGCCCCACGCGAGGCTGTAGACCACACCCGCGCTCTTTGCCTTGCGCGCGAGCAAGGGGCCGGCAAGCGCATCGGCCTCGACATTGACCATCACGATGTGCTTGCCATGTTCGATTGCGCTCAAGGCATGGCGTATGCCGGCGGCCGGGACACCGGTCGCCTCGACGATGACTTCGATTCCGGGGCAGGCGATCAGCGCTTGCGCATCCTCCGTCACATGGGTGCGGCGGCGCCCGAGCGCCTCACCCAGCGAGGGCGCGGAAACCGCCGCATCGTCCCACCCCGCGATCCGAAGTTGATGCAGCGCACGAGCGACATCGAGATCGGCAACCGCAACCACGTGCATCCCGCGCGTCAAACGCGCTTGGGAAAGAAACATGGTGCCAAACTTGCCAGCGCCGATGACGCCGACGCTGACCGGACGGCCGGCGGCCTCCCGCTCGAGCAGCATCGCGTGGAGATTCACGGGAATGCTCCGATCACGCAAACAATAGAATCATTACGACAGAGGAAGCACGGGGTGTCTAGCGCAGATCCCATGCAAGCGACAGACTCGGTCTGCTCCCTCTCCCATAGGGAGATCGGTGGGGTGAGGGGTTAAGGTCTCTCGACGGTTCTGTAACCCCCTCACCCAACCCTCTCCGCAATGGGGACCATTGCGAAATTGGGACTCGTTGATGGCATTTACTACATTCGAGGATTCGCACGACCTAAGAGGGAGAGAATTGGTCCGATTCGGCGGCTGTTTCGGTTCGGT
>DASQXF010000478.1:0-8440 GCA_035639895.1 Xanthobacteraceae bacterium | reverse complement strand
CGAGATCCCACTCGAGATCAGGCGCGAGGGCGATGTCTTCGTGGTGCGGTTCGACGGCGCTGGCACGTCGCGCCGGGCAGTCTTGGCGTCGCCATGGAAACCGGGTGATCCGACCTGGTCGGGCACCATCGACGATCGGCCGATCTCCGTGCAGGTGTGGCCGGTGCTCAACGGGTTCGATCTCGCCTATCGCGGCGTCGAGATCCGCGCCTACGTCTATACCGAGCGCGAGGCCGAGGCGGTGCGGCTGATGCCGGAGAAAAAGGTCGCCGACTCCGGCAAGGCGGTACGCTGCCCGATGCCCGGCCTCGTTGTCTCGATCTCGGTCAGTGAAGGGCAAGAGGTCAAGGCCGGCGAGACGCTCGCCGTGGTCGAAGCCATGAAAATGGAGAACGTCTTGCGCGCCGAGCGCGACGGCGTGGTGAAAGCGATCAGAGCCAAGCCTGGCGATAGCCTGGCTGTGGATGCGGTGATCATGGAGTTCGCCTGAGGCCTGCATCCCGCGCCGTCGTCCCCGCGCATAGCGGGTCGGTAAGGGCGTTCACGCCCGTCTTCGACGGGCTATGGACGCGCGTGACCGCTTATGCTGGGGACCCATATTCCAGAGGCGGCGGTTATGGGTTTTCGCGGGGGCGACTGGTGATGAGTCAAGCACGATGACGCTGCATTTCGCCTACGGATCGAATATGAGCCGCGCGCTCATGGCCGCGCGCTGCCGAGGCGCGGAGGCAATCGGCACTGCGACGCTGCCGGGCTGGCGCTTCGTCATCAATCCCGAGGGCTTCGGCTCGATCGCACCGCAGCCGGGCGGTTGCGTGCACGGCGTGCTGTGGCGGCTCAGCGCGCGCGATCTTGCCGCCATCAACGCTTATGAAAGCGTCGACTCCGGCCTGTACGTGCGCCGCCAGCTGGCAGTGCGATGCGGCAACACCCGGGCGATGGCGCTGGTTTACGTCACGCGCCGCGAGGGCAGGGGCACGCCGCGGCCGGGCTATATCGAGCTCGTGCTTGATGCCGCGCGCGAGTGGGAATTGCCTGAAGCATACTTGCGTTCGCTTGCGCGTTTGGCGACGTCGCGCTGGCGCGGCGCGCGTGCCAAGAGCACCGGGGAAGTCGGATGATCCGCCATCTTGTCATCCGCGGCCGCGTTCAGGGGGTCGGGTACCGGGCCTTCGTCGAAGATGCCGCGTTCGATCATGGGCTGGCCGGCTGGGTCCGCAACCGGCGCAATGGCGACGTCGAGGCGGTATTCGCGGGACCGCCTGCGGCGATCAATGAGGTGATCGACGCCTGTCGCCGAGGGCCGCCCGGCGCGCGGGTTGACAGCGTGGACGAGCGCGAGGCCACAGAGGAGGAGCTTGCGCTGTGCGGCGGAATGCGGTTTGCGGTACTGCCAACCGTCTAGCCATCGCCAGCCGCTCCGAACAGTCGCTCGAATTCACGCCGCAGCACCGCGTCCACTTCGGCGGTTGTCACCGCCAGGCCGAGGTCGGCGAGGCTGGTCACGCCGTAGCGCGGCTCCGAGACTCCGCAAGGCACGATGCCGGCGTAGTGGGAGAGATCGCAGTCGACATTGAGGGCCACCCCGTGCAGCGTCACCCAACGTTTGATCCTGATACCGATGGCGGCGATCTTGTCCTCGCACCCGGCGCCCATGTCCGGCCGCCGCACCCACACTCCGATGCGGCCTTCACGCCGCTCGCCCGCGACTCCGAAGTGCGCCAAGGTGCGAATGATCCATTCCTCCAAGGTGGTGACGAAGCGGCGCACGTCCGGACCGCGGCGCTTGAGATCGAGCATCAGGTAAACGACGCGCTGACCGGGGCCGTGATAGGTGAGTTGTCCACCGCGTCCGGCCGCGTAGAGCGGAAAGCGTGGCGCGATCAGTTCCTCCGCTTTGGCGCTGGTACCGGCGGTATAGAGCGGCGGATGTTCGAGCAGCCAAATCAGTTCGGGCGCGATGCGATCCGCGATCGCCGCCGCGCGCGCGTCCATGGCCGCTAGCGCGGCCTCGTAGGCAACCACGCCGTTGCTGATCCGCCATTCGACCGGCCTTGAAACCGGATCGAGGCCGACCATCACTTCGTTGCGTGCACTGGCCGCCATATCGGCTTTCGCTCGAGCCGCCCAGTGCCAGGAACATCCCACACGGCGCTGGAGTCAAGCATTCCGGCGCGCCGCCGGTGGACCTCGTAAGCGCTCTACGGGGCCGGCGATGCGCTGTGCCCGGCTTGATCGATCAATCGCGGGGGCTGCGGCCCTTGTTCCCAAGGGGTCGATTTGTTACATCGAGCGGTGTCGCTTCGACGCGTGGCCGCGCGGCCCACGTCCATTCCATCTGCGGTCGTGGCGGAATTGGTAGACGCACTAGCTTGAGGTGCTAGCGGGGCAACCCGTGGAGGTTCGAGTCCTCTCGACCGCACCATCCTAACTGCAGCGCTGAAACACGGCCGCCCGTTCCGGCCGTGCATTCGATTGCTTGGAAATCGTGCCCAGCGCCAGCATGCAGGCGGAAAAGCACGCGGTGGCCGCGACGCGAGCGCGCGACGCCGCGCGGATTGTGGTCGCAGACTTCCCAGAAGCTGACCTAAATTCAGGCTGAGGGTGTTTCGGCCGGCGCCGAGCATTGGAGCGAAGAGAGATGACGTCGAAACGAACGCTGATCCGAGGCGGACAAGTTTACGACCATGACGGCGACGTCCATAAGCCGGCGGTCGCAGATATTCTCATCGAAGACGACAAGATAGTTGCGATCGGCGCCAATCTTCCCCGCGAGGGCGTGCAGGAAATCATCGATGCATCCGGACGGCTGGTCGTGCCCGGGCTCATCAATGCGCATTACCATTCGCATGACGTGCTGTGCCGCGGTCTATTCGAGGAGCTGCCGCTGGAAGTATGGCTGCTCTACACCTTGCCGATGGGGGCGGACCGCAGCAAGGACGAGGTGCGCGTACGCACGTTGGTGGGCGCGCTCGAATGCCTGCGGTGCGGCATCACCACCGTCCAGGACATGCTGGGTCTTATTCCGCTCACCGACGAGCAGACCGATGTGGTCATCGCCGCCTATCGCGAGGCGGGCATTCGCGTCGTGTTCTCGCCCATGGTCTGGGACATTCCTCCGATCGCGATGGTCCGCCACAGGGACAGCCTTCCGCCTGCCGTCCAGGAGATGTTGGGTAACAAGCCGCGGTCGATCCGCGATCAGCTCGACTACCTCGAGCATCAATTCAACCGTCATCCGGCGAGCGGGACCTTGCATTGGGCTATTGCGCCGTTCGCGCCGCAGCGCTGCACGCCGAAGATGCTGCAAGGATGTGCCGAGCTCGCCGACAAATACGACCTTGCGGTGTACACGCACGTCTACGAGACGCGCGGTCAGGTCCTCATTGCGCGTGAACTATTCGCCGACCATGAAGGCTCGCTGATCAGCTATATGGATAATGTCGGCCTGCTCGGACCCAGGCTGAACATCGTCCATAGCGTCTGGATCTCCCGCCACGAGATCGATCGAATGGCAGCCGTCGATGCAGGCATCGTGCTCAATCAGCTCAGCAACTTCAAACTCAAGAGCGGCATCGCTCCAATTTACGACATGCGCCAAGCAGGTGTGCGTCTAGGCCTAGGTTGCGACAACTGCAGTGGTAGCGATGTGCAAAGCGTTTTCCAGGCGATGAAGATGTTTTGCCTGATCGCTGCAGTCAGCGAGCCGGAGCCGGGCCCGGGGCTTGCGCACGAGGTCCTGCGGCATGCCACCATCGGCAACGCGCGCACGGCTGGTCTCGCCGGTCAACTCGGCGCCATCCGGCCCGGGTACAAGGCGGATCTGATTCTAGTTGATCTCAATGACGTCGCTTACCTCCCTTACAACAGCGCAGCGCGACAGCTCGTTTACACGGAGTCGGGCCGCGGGGTGCACACCGTGATGGTCGACGGCCGGATCGTGATCGAAGATCGTGTGGTGAAAAGCATCGACGAGGATGCCTTGCGTCGCGAGGTCGTCAGTCTGATGCGACATTTCATCGCCGACTACGACGATGTGGTGAGGTCCCGCAAGGCCGCGCTTCCTTATATGCTGGATTCGCACCGGCGAATGTGGGAGCCGGATATTGGAATGGATCGCTTCATCGCCCGAGCACGTTGACGAGCCTGGCAAAGGCGACGTCCCGCAGGGCATTCCAGTATTTTGGCAATGTCGCTCGTAACGAGTTGGGGCAATCGGCTGCGACCTGCCTCGTGGAAACCCGGCTTAAGGCTGGCGGTGTGCCGAACGCGGCTCGCTCAATCGCAAACCTGGATGCGGGGCCGAATCCAGCGATACCCGTCCCACACGGGTCTCCCGCGTGTCCAGTAGCATTCCGCCACGTAGGCCGGTGCCGGTGCCACATAGACCGGAGCAGGCCGGGGCGCCAGCGCCGAGCCCACGATCGCTCCTGCGGCGAATCCGCCAATGAGCCCAGCGGCGACGTCGCCGCCTCCTGCGTGCGCCGGCGTTGCAGTTGCGAGCGCCGACATGCTGATGGCCGTGACGAGGCCGGCAATGGCATTTTTCATCGTTGCTCTCCTGGAAAGCGCGCGAGCCGGCGGCATCTGCGCGGTCGTTCCTCGTCACCGACTTAAGCTCATCTTGTTAATAGAGTGCTTAGGATCAGAAAATCTCCTTATGACGGCAGTCCGTTTATTAATGCAGGTTAACGCGCTAAAGTTTGCGGTGGTGGGCGACGCAAGGAGGACGGAATGCGCTCAATCGTGATCGGAGCTATGGTTGCAGCCGGGCTTTTGCTCGTCACCGCGGTACCAACCGTATCGGCGCCGGCGAACGTAGCGGTCCTCGGTCAAGCGACCGCCGAACTGGGAACGGTGACGCAGGCTCGCTGCTGGTGCAGTTGGCGCGGCTGGCGTGGCTATTGCCGGCGATGGCGCTGCTGGTGACGGGCGCGGGCATCGACCTGAGCGCTATACCAATACCTAATTAATTACGATGAGCGCGCCGGGCCGGTCGAGTCCGGCGCGTTTGCTTTCCCATCTCGTGCGGGGGTGCTCGCTGCCCGGCCTGGTCAGCGCATTTGTGGCGCGGCCAAATTGATCGGCGGGCGCGCCACCGTCAGCTGATGGCCGACGCGCGAACTTCTCGCCGGGGTGTGCCACCAGCTGCTGTGTGCCGGCTCTCGCGTCCGGGCGGTGCGCACGGCAGGCTTTTTGGGCACATTGGGCATGAGCTTGGACTTCTCCGGGTCGCCCAATCGGAAGACGCGTGAATACCTGAAATTGTGGGCACCTGGGATCGGCAGGACGTCAGCATCGGAGCGCACCGCGTAAGCCACCGCGGCGGGCCATACCGAAGTTGCACGCGAGTGCTGTTCGAAAGTTTGCGCCATCGCCACTTTGGGCACCGGACCGACGTATTCGATGCCGAAGCTCGCAGGGCTCGGGGCGGCGACGGCCGGCGCGGGACTTTCCACGTCGACGATCAGAGTGCGCGGCCAGACCTTCGGCTCGGGCGCACGGCGCACGGCCCACAACTCGGGCTCGGTTACGGTCTTCGGCCGATCAGGGGTGGCAGGCACCACATGGACGATCTTGAAGCCGCGGCTCTTGAGCTCTTTGAGAATCTCGGGAAGCGCGAGGGCCGTCGCGGGCTGGATGTCATGCAGCAGCAATATGCCTTTGCCGCGCGCGACGACCCGGTTGATGGCGCGCCGCGCCACCTCTTGGCTGCTGATGTGAGTCCAGTCGTCGGCGGCGAAATCCACGCTCCAGGCCATGTAATTGTGGGTGGCGAGATAACGTTCGACCGAGTCTTGGCGCAGCAGGCCGGGAAAGCGGAAGAACGGCGCAACGGCCTTGGCGTCGCCGAGCGCGGAACGCAACGAGGCGAATCCCCCCTCGATCTCCTGCGAGGCCTGCTCCACCGACATCTTGTGGAAGGTGAAGGGGTGCGTCTGGCTGTGGTTCGCAATCGTGTGGCCTTCGTTGTAGACCCGCCGCACCATTGCGGGATAACCCTGCACCATGCGACCCACCATGAAGAAGGTCGCCTTCACGCATTCTGATGCGAGCGTATCGAGAATACGGTTGGTGTAGGGTGGCAGCGGACCATCGTCGAAGGTCAGTACGACTTCGCCATCCCTGAGCGGCAAGGATTCGTTGTACTGAAAGCTGCCGAGGCGTACGTGCTCGTTAGGGTCGACGACGAGGGTGCGGCTGACCCCCAGCGCCCCCGCAGGGCATTCGTCGGCGCCAGCCGTTCCCGTAGCGATCAACGAGGCCAGCAAAACATATGCGGCAGCGGTGCGGCGCATGGCCCGTTCGAACCCCGTTTTGGACCAATCTGAAGAACGCCACCGGCCCGATAAGTGAGTCTCGTGCTCACTCTATCCGAACAGTAGGGGGAGGCAATTTAATGACGCCTTAAAGGCGGGGATTGAGGGCGATTTATGGCGCCTGTGACGGCAGCGACACGCGCTGGCACTCGTGCGTCATGTGTGTGGCCGGCAGCGATGTCACGGCAAGCGTTTTCCCACCCGAATGAGGCCGGGCCGCGGTGCTCCGGCGTCCCATTCGCCCTCGCGGTAACCGTTGGCGAGATAGAAGGCCAGGGAACTGGGATGGGCGTTGATGACGATCTCGGTCCTATCGAAAGCGCGGACGGTCTGTTCAGCGAGTCTGAGCAAAACGCGGCCGTGGCCTTGCCGCTGGAGATCACCGCGGACACCGATGAGACGAAGTCCTGCCACCCTCTCGTCGATCAGGTCGATGCGCACCGTGCCAACGATCTCGCTGTCGTAAACCAGCACATGGGGAAAATGCCCCGGCGCGAATTCGTCCGGGTCACGCTCGTCATAGTCCTGACCCGGTAGCAAGGCAGCGAAGATCGCATCCCGGCGAATGGCGTGATAGGCGTTCCATTCGCGCGGCGATCGCACGGGCCGCAGTCTATAGCGATCGACGGTGGCGGCCATTTGTGGGTGTCGTCACCCCTTCGCGATTGCCAGCTTAAGGCACCGAGCGTAGAAGCCCAACACATCATCCCTTCAATTACGCCAGGGCACGACATGCTCGAGGAAGATCCGGCGCCCGTGCACCCGATCACGCTGCGCGATGAAGAGGGTGCGGTGCGCGCGGACTTCGTCGAGCGCGTTGCGCAGGCCATCGCTGCCGACGACTCGGCTGCGTTGCGCGCATTGATCGCCGACCTGCACCAGGCCGACGTTGGCGATCTGATCGAGGCGCTCGATGAGGAATTGCGCCCTCGGCTGGTCCAGCTGATGGGACACGACTTCCACTTTTCCGCCTTGACCGAGGTCGATGTCACCGTCCGCGATCGGATCCTGGAGGAGCTTCCGGCCGAGACAGTCGCCGAAGGAGTTCGCGAGCTCGATTCGGACGATGCGGTGGCAATCCTCGCAGACCTGCCGACGGACGAGCAGACCGAAATTCTCGATCAGCTTCCACCTTCGGAGCGCGGCGCGCTGGCGCGCAGCCTGCTTTATCCCGAAAATTCCGCCGGCCGGCGCATGCAAACGGATTTCATCGCCGTGCCACCGAGCTGGACCGTGGGGCGGACCATCGATTACCTGCGCGAGCACCCCGATATGCCGGAGCGGTTCTGGGAGATTTACGCCGCCGATTCCGACGGCCGGCTGCAGGGCCCGGTTGCGCTCGACCGGCTGCTGCGCACCAAACGACCGGTGCCGATCGCAGAACTCATCGATGAGGAGATGCACCCGGTCCGGGTCACCGACGACCAGGAAGATGTCGCTCGCTTGTTCGAGCGTTACGATCTCGTTTCGGCCCCGGTGGTCGACGCGAGTGACCGGCTAGTTGGAGTGATCACGTTCGACGATATCGTCGACGTAATCGAGGAAGAGGCTGAGGAGGACATCAGGGCGCTGGGTGGCGTTGGGCGCGAGGAGGAGCTTTCAGACCCCGTCTGGTTCATCGCGCGCGGGCGGTTCAATTGGCTGCTGGTCAACCTTGCCACCGCTTTTTTGGCCTCTTCCGTTCTCGGCTTGTTTGAGGGGGAATTGCAAAAGATGGTGGCGCTGGCGGTATTGGCGCCGATCGTTGCGAGTCAGGGCGGCAACGCCGCGACCCAGACCATGACGGTCGCCGTGCGCGCGCTTGCGACCCGCGAATTGTCCAGGGCCAACGCCGCCCGTCTCATCGTGCGCGAAGTGCTCGTGGGACTGGTCAATGGCCTGGCGTTTGCAGTCATCACCGGCGTCGCAGCGGCGGCCTGGTTCAAGATACCCGATCTGGGCTTGGTGATTGGCCTGGCGATGCTCTGCAATCTTGTCGCTGCAGCACTCGGCGGCATTCTGGTGCCACTCGTGCTCCATCACTTCCGCGCCGACCCGGCGATATCGTCCGGCGTGTTCGTCACCACAGTGACCGACGTCGTCGGATTCTTTTCGTTTCTCGGCATCGCCACGCTGTGGTT
>DASQXF010000477.1:0-5864 GCA_035639895.1 Xanthobacteraceae bacterium | reverse complement strand
CTGCGCGACCGCCGCGGTTGCGCCTTCCTTGTCTTTCCCCATCGCGCTCGCTATAAGCGCGCCGGATCGCCGGCGCGGCGCGCGCTGGTACGAGCACAGCCGCAGCCCAAAAACCCTGGAGGCACTGCGGCGCCATAGGCCGCAGCGTTTCGGCGGCCTTTGCACGAGGGATTTGCATCATGGCGAGCGTCAAGCAAATGAAAGCCGTGGCGCGGTCGCGGGCCGGCAAGGGGGCTGCCCGCGCCGACCGTCGCGCCGGCCGCGTGCCGGGCGTGATCTACGGCGACGGCAAGCCGCCGCTCAACATTTCAGTCGATCACAGCGATCTCAAGCAGCGGATTTATGCCGGCCGCTTTCTCACCACCATTTACGAACTCGACATCGACGGCACCAAGGAACGAGTGATCCCGCGCGACTTCCAGCTCGATCCGGTGAAGGATCTGCCTGTGCACGTGGATTTCCTGCGGCTGGGTGAGGGAGCGCAGATCCGAGTGCGCATCCCGGTGCACGTCATCAATGCCGATCAGGCACCGGGCGTCAAACGCGGCGGCACCGTCAACATCGTCACGCACGCGGTCGAAGTGGTGTGCTCGCCCGAGCACATCCCGGAATCCATCGATGTCGATATTTCGGGGCTCGAGATCAGCTACTCGAAGCACCTGAACGAGGTCGCGCTGCCGCCGAACGTGCGTGTCGTCGGCAGGCTCGACGATACGCTGGTCACCATCGTGCCGCCGTCGGGTTACGCGGAAGAGATGAAGGCGGCGGCCGAAGCTGCGGCCGCAGCCGCCGCCGCGGCAGCCGCCGCAGCGGAAGCGGGCGTTGCTCCCGAAGGCGCGGCTCCGGGTGCCGCGCCCGGTGCGGCTCCCGCCGCGGGCGCTCCGGGTGCGGCCGGCGCTCCTGCTGCAGCAGCGGCGCCAGGGGCGGAGAAGAAGCCCGCGGCCGCGGAGAAGAAGTAACACCGTGGTTGGTTGATCGCTGAGTCCTCCCCGTCGTCCCCGCGCAAGCGGGGACCCATATTCCAGAGGCCGGTGGTTATGGGTCCCCGCTTGCGCGGGGACGACAAAAAATTACGAATTGATTCGTCCATGCTACTCCTCGTCGGGCTCGGCAATCCCGGTTCGCGCTACGCGGGCAATCGGCACAATATCGGCTTCATGGCGGTCGATGCGATCGCCAAACGGCGCGGCATCGGCCCGTGGCGGCGCCGCTTTCAGGGCGTGGCGGCCGAGGGGCTGCTCGGTGGGGAGCGCGCGCTGCTGCTGCTGCCCGGCACCTACATGAACGACTCGGGGCGAGCGGTGGCTGAAGCTGCGCATTTCTACAAGCTTGGCCTCTCCGACATCATCGTCTTCCACGACGAGATCGACCTCGCGGCCGGCAAGGTGCGGGTCAAGATTGGCGGCGGCATTGCCGGCCACAATGGGCTGCGCTCGATCTCGGCCCATATTGGCAATGACTATCGCCGCGTGCGGATCGGGGTCGGCCACCCCGGCGTGAAGGATCTGGTTCACGGCTATGTCCTCAGCGATTTTGCCAAGGATGAACGTCCGTGGGTCGAAGCGCTGTGCGCCCTCGTCGCCGATAACGCCGAGCTGCTCGCGAAAGGTCAGGACGCGAGTTTTCAGAACAAGGTGCATCTCGGTATGCAGGCCAAAGGGTTCTTGGACCCCAAGCAGCCGGAACAGCCCGACGAGTGAGACACACGTAGATCGGTCAGAGCAACGTCATGGGGTTCACGTGCGGTATCCTGGGTCTCTCCAACGTCGGCAAATCGACGCTCTTCAACGCGCTCACCGCGACCGCGGCGGCGCAGGCGTCGAATTATCCGTTCAGCACCATCGAGCCGAACGTGGGGGAAGTCATGGTTCCCGACCCGCGCCTCGATGAGCTCGCGAAGCTCGCCAAATCCGCAAGGATAAAGCCCACGCGGCTTACCTTCGTCGATATTGCGGGCCTCGTGCGCGGCGCATCGAAAGGGCAAGGTCTCGGCAACCAATTTCTCGCCCATGTACGCGAGGTCGACGCCATCGCCCACGTCGTGCGCTGCTTCGTCGATCCCGACATTGCCCACGTCTCCGATACGATCGATCCGATCGCGGATATCGAGACCATCGAGACCGAGCTGATGCTCGCCGACCTCGACAGCCTGGAGCGGCGCGTCGATGCCCTGACCAAGAAAGCGAAAGGAAACGACAAGGACGCCGTCGAGGCCCGGCAGACGCTCGATCTCGTCGATCGGGCGCTCGCGCTGCTGCGCGACGGAAAACCGGCGCGACTGGTCGAGCGCAAGCCGGAGGATGAGAAGGCGTTTCGCATGCTAGGTCTCTTGACCGCTATTCCTGTGCTCTACGTATGCAACGTCGATGAGGCGGCTGCCGCAACCGGCAACGACTTTTCGCGCGCCGTCGAGGCGCGCGCCCGCGAGGAAGGCGCGGCTTGCGTGCTCATCTCGGCGAAGATCGAAGCGGAAATCGCCGTGCTGCCCCCGCACGAGCGCGCCGAATACCTGGCGGCGGTGGGGCTCAGCGAACCGGGCCTCGACCGCTTGATCCGCGCCGGTTATGCGCTGCTCAATCTGATCACCTATTTCACCGCCGGGCCGAAGGAGGCGGCAGCCTGGACGATCACGCGCGGCACCAAGGCGGCGCAGGCGGCGGGCGTAATCCATTCGGACTTCGAGCGCGGCTTCATTCGCGCCGAGACCATCGCCTACGACGACTACGTCGCGCTCGGGGGGGAAGCGGGCGCGCAACAGGCGGGCAAGATGCGGCTCGAGGGCAAAGCTTACGTCGTCGCCGACGGCGACGTCATGCATTTCAGGTTTGCGACGTAAGACGTAGAGGCGTTGTGCCAGTCTCGTCATGCCCGGGCTTGACCAGGCCATCCATCAAAAAGAATTCACTTCAACGCGATGGATTGCCGGGTCAAGCCCGGCAATGACGGGGGATAGATCGCTGCCAACGACCGAGGCCAGAGTGTTTTTGCCGAGTCACATCTGCTGGCCGCGCTGGCGGATTGCGCCGAGATGTTCGTTGATGCGGAACATGATCAGTACGAACTCGGCGATGATGCGCGCGAAGATCACGCCGATCACGACCCCGATCAAGCTGGCAACAATCCAGAACAAACCCGCGAGCGGACTGAGCGCCATCAGCGTGAGACCGGATATGATGCCGGAGAGTCCGAACAAAGCCGAAATGCCGACCGCGAGCCAGTAGAAGAGCTTGATAATGGAAGGCGTAATGAACCGGTCCCACTGGAACAGGTCGCGAAAATCGAACATGGGGTTTCTCCTCCCGACGCAGGGTGCCGCCAGTTGACGAACTCGCGCAGCCGATTTCGGGCTTTCGCAGCCGGTTCGACTGCGCTGCCGCGTCGTCCGCTCCTCGCCGTAAGCCAATTCGAACACTGCACTGCGGCATCCGCATGGTCAATCGAGCCCCTCGAACGCCCGTGGTTAATGTCGGATTAATCGGCGCGCGCGCCGCCGCTGGCGCGCATTCGCGGTGCGGCCCGGTTGACCTCTTAGCAGGCGACCCCTAGGGAACGCACTGCGCAAGCCGCAGGACCGCCGTGCCCCGTCTGCATTGGGAAGATTTCAGTTCCGGTCAAGTCACCGAGTGCGGATCGCGGTTGATCACGCGCGCGGAGATCGTCGCCTTCGCCGCCGAATACGATCCGCAGCCGATGCATCTCGACGAGGCCGCCGCGCGTGCGACCCTGTTCGGGGGTCTGGTCGCGTCAGGTTGGCACAGCTGCTGCGTGCTGATGCGCATGCTCAGCGACAGCCTCATCGCCGATACAAGCTTCATGGGTGCGCCCGGCGTGGAGGAGGTGCAGTGGCTTGCGCCGATACGCCCAGGCGATCGGATCAAGGCACGCGCCACCGTGCTCGAGACTCGTGCCTCGCGCAGCAGACCTGACATGGGATTCGTCAAATTCCGGTTCGAACTTATCAATGCCGCCGACCAGGCGGTGATGACCCTGACGGTGAGCCCGATGTTCGGGCGGCGCGCTGCCAACGCAGCGCCCGAAGCAGAGCCGTTAGCGCCGAGCGAGCAATGAAGTTTTTCGAGGATATTCGCGTCGGCGAGATCGGTAATCTCGGGCGCCATACCTTCACTGCCGATGAGATCAAGGCGTTCGCAGCGCGCTTCGATCCGCAGCCTTTCCACCTCGATGAGGCAGCAGCGGCGCGCTCGCATTTCGGCCGGCTCTGCGCCTCGGGCTGGCACAACGCATGCGTTTGGATGCGGCTGATGATCCATCATAGGCGGCACGAGGACGAGGATCTGCGCGCCCGCGGTGAGCCGGTCGCGCAACTCGGGCCGTCGCCGGGATTCCGTGATCTGAAGTGGCCCAAGCCGGTCTATGCCGGCGATACGATCTCGTATGCGACCGAGGTGGTCGAGATGCGACCTTTGGCTAGCCGCCCGGGGTGGGGCATGATCTTCGTGCGCAACACCGGCGTGAACCAGCATGGCGAACCGGTGATGTCCTTTCTCAGCACGGCCTTCGTCGAATGCCGGGATCGGGGACTGCGGGAATCGTGAGCACCACCAGCGAGCCGGCCCAGGAATTGCCCGCGTTGGCAGCCAAGCGCGAGGAGCGCCGCGCCGCCGCTGTCGCCTGCGGCGCGCATGCCCTGCACGACGGTTACACTGATCTGATCTACGTGATGCTGCCGATCTGGCAGGCGGAATTCGGGCTCGGCTACGCGGAGCTCGGGCTGCTGCGCGGCCTGTTTTCCGGCACGATGGCTGGATTCCAGATTCCGTCCGGATTGATCGCCGAGCGGCTGGGCACCGCAGCGGTGCTGGCGCTCGGCACGGCGCTCGCAGGAGCCGGCTATTGCCTTGCCGGCGCGAGCGCTGGCTTCGGCCTCCTCGTGGTAGCTCTTTTCATCGGTGGGCTTGGCGCGAGTGTGCAGCATCCGCTCGCCTCCTCGCTGATGGCGCGAGCATTTTCCGGTCCCCGCTCGATGAAAGCGCTCGGCACGTACAATTTCGCCGGCGATATCGGCAAGATGACGGTACCCGCCGCAGCCTCACTCCTGCTGTTCGCAATGTCGTGGCGGCCGACGCTTGCCCTGCTCGGTGGCGTCGGTCTCTTGGCCGCGTTCGCGATCTTCATGCTGACCCCGCGCTATGGCGCAGAGACCTCTTCGCACGCGGCGCAGGGGCACGAGGTGGGCAGTGCGATCCGGGCTCGCCACCGCTTCGCGTTTCCGGTCCTGCTGTCGATCGGCATGCTCGACAGTGCGACCCGCATGGGATTTTTGCTGTTCCTGCCGTTCGTGCTCACCGCCAAAGGCGCGAGCGTCCCGCTCGTCGGACTTGCGTTGACGCTGGTTTTCGCTGGCGGCGCGGCTGGCAAGCTCGCGTGCGCGTTCGTCAGCGCGCGCATCGGAGCTATCGCGACCGTGTGGCTCACCGAGGGGCTGACCGCGCTGGGAATCGCGGCGCTGCTGCCGCTCGGCCTAGAAGCCGCGCTGCTGCTGCTCCCCGTCATCGGCGTTGCGCTCAATGGCACGTCCTCGGTGCTGTACGGCTCGGTACCCGATGTAGTCAGGTCCGAGCGCCGCGCGCGCGCCTTCAGCGTGTTCTATACCGGCACGATCGGTTCGGGCGCGCTGGCGCCGGTGCTCTACGGGGTGCTCGGCGACGCACTCGGTGTGCCAAGCGCATTGATTGTGGTCGCCGCGATCGTGCTGCTCACGCTTCCACTCTCGCTCGTGCTCAAGCCGGCGCTGGCGCAGCGGCTGCAGTGAGTGCCCATTCTCGGACCGGGCATCAGTGGCGTCAGCGCACTGCGTCCCTGACCCACTTGCCCACCGCGCCCGGCAGCAGGTCGAGATACGG
>DASQXF010000476.1:0-5392 GCA_035639895.1 Xanthobacteraceae bacterium | reverse complement strand
CCGGATCGGCATGGTGTTTCAACACTTCGAACTGTTCCCGCATCTGACCGTGATGCGCAATCTTGAACTGGCGCAGATCAAGGTGCTCGGCCGCAAGCGGGATGAAGCGGCGGCAAAAGGCATGCGCCTGCTCGAGCGCGTCGGCTTAACCGCGCATGCCCGCAAATATCCGGGCGAGCTTTCCGGCGGCCAGCAGCAGCGAGTGGCGATCGCGCGCGCGCTTGCAATGGATCCGATCGCAATGCTGTTCGACGAGCCCACCTCGGCCCTCGATCCCGAGATGATCAACGAAGTGCTCGACGTGATGGTGGCGCTCGCCAAAGACGGCATGACCATGATGGTGGTCACGCACGAAATGGGTTTTGCCCGCAAGGTTGCCCACCGTGTGGTGTTCATGGACAAGGGCGAGATCGTCGAAGACGCGCCGACAGCCGAGTTCTTCGGCAAGCCGCGCAGCGAACGCGCCCAGACTTTTCTATCGAAGATCTTGCAGCACTGAGGCGCGCCGCACCGACCGCACTTTCACCAGATCGCGCAACCAGATCGAGTGTTCTTCACGGAAACAGCGCCACCTGCTCGAGCCCCAGCGTTTCGGGAAAGCCGAGCATGAGATTCATGTTCTGCACGGCCTGCCCCGAGGCGCCCTTGGCAAGATTGTCAAGCGCCGCGCAGATAATGGCCCGGCCCTCGATGCGATCGTTGGACACACCGATGAAGATCATGTTGGAGCCGCGCACATGCCGGGTCTGCGGTATTTCGCCGAACGGCAGCACGTGCACGAACGGCTCCTGCGCGTAAGCTCTCGAGAGGATCGCATGCAGACCGCCGGACGACGTCGTGAGCCCGCGTACATAGATGGTCGAAAAGATTCCACGGTTCATGGGCAGCAGATGCGGCGTGAAGCTGACGACGACCTTGCGTCCTGCGGCTTTCGAGAATTCCTGATCGAGTTCGGCCATGTGGCGGTGATGGCCGACGCCATAGGCGTGAAAGCCTTCCGAGACTTCCGAGAACAGCATTTCTTCTTTCGCCGCGCGGCCGGCGCCGGTCATGCCGGATTTGGCATCGATGACGATCGCGTCTGGGTCGATCGCTTTCGCACTCAATAGCGGGATGAGAGGCAGCTCCGCGCAGGTCGTGTAGCAGCCGGGATTGGCAACCAGCCGCGCGGCCTTGATCTTGTGGCGATAAACTTCGGCAAGCCCATAGACCGCCTCTCTTTGCAGCTCCGGGGCGTGGTGCTCGTGGCCATACCAGTGCGCATAGGCGGCCGCATCATCGAGGCGGAAATCTGCGGAGAGATCGACGACCTTCGTGTTCGGAGCCGCGGCGAGCAGCCCCTTGATGACGGTCTGCGTCGTCGCGTGCGGCAGCGCGCAGAAGGCGAGATCAAGCGCGGCTTCCTTCCAGTCGATGCTGTCGATTGCGAGGAGCTTCGGCAGCGCATAGGGCGAGAACTGCGGGAAGACTTGCCGCATGTGTTGCCCGGCGCGGCGCTCGGCGGTGAGCAGCACAATCTCCACGCGCGGATGGCGGATAAGCAGCCGCAGCAGTTCCGCTCCGGTATAGCCGGATGCGCCAAGCACGCCGATCTTGGCTGTTTTCTCTACCGCTTCGGGCATGGGTCATTCCTTCTCGCAGTCGGAAAAAACGACCGGACAAGGCGGCGGAGGATATCAGGATCAGTGCCGCACAACCTCATCCGGCGGCACGGGTGACGATCACGCGCGATTACGCGCCCGTTGCCGCAGCGCGGGCAAGTCTACGCAGCCTGCGTAAACCCGGCCGCCCTTCGCGGCGACGGCGAAAAACCATCCGAACGGCGATCATCGTCATGGGCGGGCGCTATAAACGCCGCACCCCTGTGCGTCAAGCAATTCGCGAGCGCCTCGCTGGCTGCAACGACAAGGCCAGCCAGCAAGCGCGCACCAGGCAGCCTCGTTCAGAGCGTCGGATTCCAGACCACCGGGCTTTCGCGATAGCCCGACACGCTCTTGTCCACGTAGGCGAGCGAGGGGAATGGATAGTGGAAGCCCTGCACCAGCATCTTTTCGGCGACCAGCATGTCGTAAACTTTCCGCCGCGTTGCCTCCGCCATCACGGGGTCTTGGTCATAGAAGGCGTGCCAGCCGGGGTTGCGCGCGAATAGGAAAGGCACGTGGGTGACATCGCCCTGGACGTAGACCTTGCTCGATCCGGAGGTCACGACATGGGAATTGTGCCCTGGGGTATGGCCATGGGTGCCGACCGCCGTGATGCCCGGCACGACCTCTTTGCCTTCGTCATACGTCCGCACACGCTTGAGGACCTCACTGGCAAAGACGCGGCGACTGTTCTTGAACAGGTCCTCCATGCGGCCTTTCGGAGCGCGGCTCATCTCGCCGTCGTCCATCCAGAATTTGTGTTCTGCCGCCGGTACCAGAATCTCTGCGTTGGGAAAGGCGAGCGAATTGTCCGCCTTCAGGAGACCGTTCACGTGGTCGCCGTGGTAATGCGAGATGATGACGGCATCGATGCTCTTGGGGTCAATGCCGGCCGCGGCGAGATTGGACAAGAACTGGCCGTTCGCTCCCTTGCTCGCGTTGAAGGCCGCCTCGCCTAGACCGGTATCGATGACGACGAGCTTCTGTCCGGTATTGACGACGATCGGATTGTACGGAGTGACGTAAACATCCCGTTCGCGATGCGCCGCGACAAGCGCCGCATTGACCTCCTCCCGCTGGACGTTAGTCACCATGTTGTCCGGCAACTTGAAACGGGCAACGCCATCGGTCACCACCGTGATCTCGAAGCTGCCGACCTTGTAGCGGTACCAGCCGGGCGCTTGCGTGCCGGCAGGCGGCGCCGCCGCGCGCACTTGTGTGGACGGCGGAATCACCGCGACAGCCGTGGCCGTCACGCTAGCGGCGAGCAGGCTACGGCGCGTGAGTTCGGTCATGGACGTTCCCTCCTGAGTATCGGTTCTCAGTCTTTCAAGCGGAACCTTTCTATCGACAGTACATCAAGGCAGCCCGGCTCGCCTAGGTCATGACGCCGCGGCAGGATAATCCAAGCACCGGTATTTCGCCGGCTGACGCAACGGGGTAAGGCTAAGATATGGCAACCGCCGATCGCTCAGTGAACGCGCCGACGCCGAGCGTGACAACATCGCGCCTGCTGCTGCTGGCTACGTTCGTCGCGGCTATCGTCCTCAGCGCCTCGCTCTTGTTCATGGTCCAGCCGATGTTCACAAAACTGGTGCTGCCGCGGTTTGGCGGTGCCCCGTCGGTGTGGTCGGTTGCCATCGTATTCTTCCAGACCGCGCTTCTCGCCGGCTACGCGTACGCTCATTGGCTCACGCGCTACACGCCCGGCCGACTGCCGGTGGCGGTTCATCTCGCAGTGATGATCGCAGCTGTCTTCGCGCTGCCGATCTCGATTGCCGGCGGCTGGGATCGCCCGCCGGAGACCGGGCAAGCGCTCTGGCTGATCGGATTGTTCACCGTCTCCATCGGCTTGCCGTTCTTTGCGCTCGCGGCGAACAGCCCGCTGCTTCAGGCCTGGTTTGCGCGCACCGATCATCCCGCCGCAAAGGACCCGTATTTCCTCTATGCCGCCAGCAACATCGGAAGTTTCCTCGCGCTCGTGTCCTATCCGACCGTGATCGAGCCATTCGTGCGGCTCGGCGACCAAGTACGGTTCTGGTCGATCGGCTTTTGTTTACTCATCGTGCTGCTCGCCGCCTGTGGCATATTGCTCTGGAGATCGCCGGCCCCGGCTGCGCCCGCCCATAGCGCGGCAGATGCGCCGCCGACTTGGAAGGACGCCGCCTTCTGGGTCGCGCTTGCGGCGGTGCCGGCGGGGCTACTGGTCGCGGTAACAGCGCACATCTCAACCGATGTGGGAGCGGTGCCGCTCCTCTGGGCCGTCCCGCTCGCGCTCTATCTCCTGACCTTCGTTATTGCTTTTTCGCGCCGGCCGATCATTTCGCACCTGCTCGTCATCGCTCTGCAGCCTCCGTCTGTTGTTGCCCTGCTCGCCGTGATCATCTTCGACCCATTCAGGAACATCATTTGGGTCCTCGCGGTGCATCTCGCGGTCTTCTTCGTCAACGCGTTGATGTGCCACGGCGAGCTTGCGCGGACGCGGCCGCCAGCGAGATATCTGACCGCGTTTTATCTTTGGCTCTCCGCCGGCGGCGTGATCGGCGGCGGCGCCACGGCATTGATCGCGCCGCATGCGTTCAACTGGGTGGCCGAATACCCAATTCTAATCGCCCTTGCCGTCCTGTGTCGGCCGGGCCTCGCGCTGCCGCGCGACCGCTCGCGGCGCTACCTGCTGTTCGGGGGGATCGCGGCCGCGGCAGTCGTGCTGGTCGTTTGCGCGCTTTATCCAGTCGCAATTGACGCGATCCCCTTCGACTGGGCTGTGGGTGCGCTCTTGGCCGTAAGTCTGCTGCTGTTCTGGCGTGCGCCATTGCCGTTCGCTGCGGTCATTGGCTTCGTCCTGCTCTTCAACTACAGCATCGTGACCGGTGGGACGTCCCTGCGCAGCTTCTTCGGCGTGACCAAGATCGTGGACACCGCGGACCGTCAGTTCCGTCTCCTGCAGCACGGAACCACGCTGCACGGCGGCCAACGTCTCTACGAAGCCGATGGCCAACGGGCGACGATCGACCCGCCGGAGCTGCTGTTTTACTACTGGGACGGTTCCGCCATCTCGGAGACCTTCGAGGCGGTGCGGGCGCGTGTCGACAGGCCGATCCGCTTTGCGGTGATCGGGCTTGGCGTGGGCTCGCTGACCTGCCGCGCCGCGCCTGATGATACCGTGCATTTTTACGAGATCGACCCCGTCGTCGTCCGCGTTGCGCGCACCCCATATATGTTCAGCTTTCTGACGATGTGCCGGCCGGACGTGCCGATCTTCCTCGGCGATGCGCGGCTCACGCTCGCCGACGCTCCCGACGGGGCCTACGACCTCATTATCGTCGATGCATTTTCCTCCGACGCCGTCCCCATCCATTTGCTCACGCGCGAAGCCATGGCGATCTACCTCAAGAAGCTCAGCCCGCACGGCATGGTGGTCATGCACGTGTCGAACCGGCACCTCGAGCTCGCCTCAGTGGTCGCAGGCATCGCCGCAGCGAACGGGCTCATGACGCTTTTGAGCAACGAGCCGGATCCCGACGAAGTGGCTGATCCATACAAGTTTGGCTCCACGGTTGCCGCGGTTGCACGTCGCGAGGAGGATTTCGGACCCCTCGCACAGTCTGGGCACTGGACGCCCATGGCAGCCGAGCCAGGCCAATGGGTGTGGACCGACGACTACTGCAACATCGTCGGCGCGATGATCCGCAAGCTTAACGAATGATGCCAATCCATGGTCGGGCAAATGCCAGGAGCGAGGCACCTGC